>RFIA01000016.1 GCA_003695675.1 Chloroflexota bacterium | reverse complement strand
TGATGACCTTTCGTGATAAATTGACTATGCGAACCACAATCAATGATGACAATCTCTTTGAACACAACGACACCAAGTCGCTTCAACGATGGTTACAAACAGGCAGTACACAGGGGTCACTCGCGGGGTTGATTGCCATCATGATGGGACTCGCAGTCGTCAACCTAATCTTAGTCTACTTATTCTTCACATCCGATTTTCCGGGTTATTGGGGAATCACATTTGGAATCTACGCTGCGCTCTATTTGAGCAAATTACGAACCGTGCGGGAATTACACGACAGCGCGCTGCGCTTAGAAAATATCCTGCGCAAACTCAAAGCCGTCACCGAACAAATTGAAACTTATCACTTTGGCGAACGCAAAAATCTGCGCGACTTATGTCTGCCTTTGATTGAAGTCGGGCCATCGGGCATCGTCCGCCGTGTGAGCTTCATCGTCGCGGCAGCGGGGTTGCGAGGCCATCCGTTAGTATGGGCGCTCGTCAATGCCGTTGTGCCATGGGATTTGTATTTTGCACACCGCCTCAACCAACAAAAAACGATCCTCGCAGACAGACTTCCACGATGGCTTGACGTGTGGTTTGAACTCGAAGCGCTATCATCATTGGCGACATTCGCCGCGCTCAATCCACACTACACACTGCCAGACATCTCTACAAATTCCGAAGCGATCTTTATGGCGACGAACATCGGCCATCCGCTCATCCCCGACGATGAAAAGATATGCAATGATTTCGCCTTCAACGAGATTGGCGAAATCGCCATGATTACCGGCTCGAATATGTCCGGCAAAAGCTCGTTCTTGCGCACACTCGGTGTCAATCTCGTATTGGCAAATGCGGGCAGTGTCGTCGATGCCAATGACTTGCAATCACGGCTGTTTCGCGTCTTCAGTGTGATTCGCGTCACCGATTCGCTCAGCGATGGCATCTCGTATTTTTATGCTGAAGTCAAGCGGTTGCGAGCATTGCTCGACGCCCTGCAAGCCAATGATGATGTGCCGTTGTTCTTCATGATTGACGAAATCTTCAAAGGCACAAACAATCGCGAGCGACTCATCGGCAGCCGGTCGTATATCAGGGCGCTTACGGGACAAAACGGCATCGGCCTCATCGCGACACACGACTTGGAACTCGTGCGCCTCGCCGACGAAAATCCGACCATTCGCAATTATCACTTCCGCGAAACAGTCGCAGATGGCCGCATGATTTTCGATTACAAATTGCGCGAAGGCCCGTCGCCGACGACGAACGCGCTCAAAATCATGGCGCTTGAGGGCTTGCCGGTTGAGGTCGAAGAGTCATGACACGATTCTACGCGCTGGCTGTCTGCCTACTGACTGTCGCCGCCTGCACAACCACGACGCCAACACGCATTGCCGATGGACAATTTGTTACGCCCGTTCCCACAATTGATCTCGCCGATCCGGTTGCATTGTGTGCATCAGTCAACGAATATCAAGGCAGCAATTGGCCGCTTGCGATTCGCTCGCTGGAAGCATTGGCCGAACTCGGCGCGGAATGCCCGAATGATGCCCCGACTCAATTGCGCCTATACGATGCGCACCTGCGCTATGGCGAAGCGCTACTCTCACGCAATCGTGAACGCGAGGCCGTCACCCAATTCGAGACGGCGCTCAGGTACAATCCCGATGGCGCAGCGGCTGCAATCGCGCTGCGACAACTCGGCCTGTATACACCGGCCCCGCCGCCCGCGTGCGAATCACAAGAAGTCATCAATGCGTTGTCGAATCTGCCGCCTTATGAGCCAAGCAATGCAAGTTTCATTCGCATTGATGAGAATGGCTTTCTGTTGGAAGACCAACGTTTCATTGTGCGCGGTGTCAACTATTATCCGCAGCAAACACCCTTTCAACGCTTTTTGACCGAAACGAGCATCGCCGATGTGCAACCGGAAATGGAACTCATCCGGGCGGCGGGCATCAACACACTGCGCATCTTCTTGCGCTATGACCAACTCTTCACCTGTCCCGGCAATGGCGCGGTGCCGATTTCAACCAATTTCATTCGTCTTGACAACATCATCCGTGCAGCATCTGCTAACGACTTACGCCTGATTGTCACACTCAATCATGCGCCCGACCTCAGCACCTATCCACTCTATGAAAATCCAAGCCACACGACTGCACAAACCCAATTCATCGCGACTCGTTATCGCAATGAGCCGACGATTATGGCGTGGGATTTGCGCGATAGTGGCGATGTCGATTACCTCACGACCGATAACGAGCACAACACCTTTTCGCGCGAAGTCGTCCTTGAATGGTTGACGAATACCGCCGCCGACTTACGCGAGACAGACTCGAACCATCTGATCACCGCCGGTTGGCGAACCGACTCCGAGGCAACGGCGCCGATTGTTGATTTCGTCAGCTTTCAACATTTCGGCGATATTGAGTCGCTGCGGCAGCGCATCGCACTTTTGAAAAGCCAAACACAACGCCCGATTGTCTTGCTCGCGACCGGATTTTCCACCTATGAGAGCGATGAACGCACACAGCACGACCAATTACAAGGCACCATCGAAGCGGCAGAAGTCAACGAACTCGCCGGATGGCTGGTGTGGACAGCTTTCGATTTTCCGTTATCGGCGCATTGCATCGAACCGGCGTGTCCCACCGCAGACAGCCCCGAACACCATTTCGGATTGTGGAATACGAGTTATTTTCCGAAATTATCAGTCGATGTCATAACGGCGCGAACGGGTGTAGAATAGACGCCGCTTTGTTTCCAACACGCAGAGGTGTGAATGTTCCGCAATTTTTCTAGGACAAATTACCGTCGTCGCGACGAAGACGACATCGCCATTCCGGATGTGCCGGTCAATTGGCGAAAATTGCTGCGTTACCTGCTGCCCTACAAGTGGCGCATGGCATTCGCGATATGCGCGCTGCTGCTCAGCTCGGCGCTCAGTCTCGTTTTCCCGGCGGTCATCCGCAATGTCGTCGACTCGGTGCTCGTCGAGGGCGACCGCGAATTGCTCAACCGAATCACGTTGGCGTTACTCGCCGTGTTTTTCCTGCGTTCACTGACGACGCTCATCCACATCTACAACTTGAATTACATCGGCGAACGTATCACGGTTGACTTGCGCATGGAGTTGTACAAGCATCTGCAAACATTGTCGCTCGCTTTTTTTGAAAAGCGCCGCGTCGGTGAACTCGTGTCGCGCCTGTCTAGCGATGTGACGATTATGCGCACTGCGCTGACGAATAACGTCGGCACCCTGTTGCAGCAAGTCGCGATACTCGTCGGCGCGGTCGTCGTCATGCTGATACTCAATTGGCGTTTGTCGTTATTCATCCTCGTGCTCGCGCCGTTGATTGCATTTTTCGGCGCGGTCTTCGGCGTCTTTATGCGTCGCACCAGCACACAGATCCAAGACGAACTCGCCGACTCGACGACGGTCGCAACGGAAGCCTTGCAAAATATCCACATCGTCAAGAGTTTTGCCCGTGAGGATTTCGAGATAGAACGCTACGACACCGCCGTGCATCGCGCTCTACGCGCCGCGATTCGTCTGCTCCGCATACGAGCAGCATTCGGGCCGATGATTGCATTTTTCGGTTTCGGCGGCATCGCGGCAATATTGTGGTTCGGCGGGCGCGAAGTGCTCGAAGGCCGCTTGACCGGCGGTGAACTCATCGCATTTCTGATTTATGGCCTGACGGTGGCGACGAGTGTCGGCTCGCTCGTCAATCTGTATACCAATTTACAAGAGGCGCTCGGCGCGACACGCCGCGTCTTCGAGTTGTTGGCACAACAACCGGATATTGCCGACTCGCCCGATGCACAAATACTCACATCGGTCGAAGGCCACATCACACTTGAAGATGTCAGCTTCAGTTATGATGAGCGGCAGGAAGTCATCCATAACATCAACCTCGACATCGCACCCGGCGAGATTCTCGCGCTTGTCGGGCCGAGCGGCGCGGGCAAAAGTACGCTATTCAACTTGATACCGCGCTTCTTCGACCCAACCGAGGGCACGATTCGTATTGATGGTATCGACCTACGCGACATCAAGCAGTTGAGTCTGCGCCAACAAATCGGCATCGTGCCGCAAGAAACCTTGCTCTTCGGCGGCACAATTGAAGAAAATATCCGCTATGGTCGGCTGGACGCCACCCACGACGAAATCATCGCAGCCGCGAAAGCCGCCAATGCCCACACATTCATCACCGAGCAACCCGACGGCTACCAAACCATCGTCGGCGAACGCGGCGTGCGACTCAGCGGCGGGCAACGGCAGCGCATCGCCATCGCTCGCGCCATCCTCAAAGACCCGCGTATTCTGCTGCTCGATGAGGCCACATCGAGTCTTGACAGCGAAAGTGAACAACTCGTCCAAGAAGCGCTCAATCGCTTGATGCAAGGGCGCACGACGATTATCATCGCCCATCGCCTGAGCACAATTCGTGTCGCTCATCGCATCGCCGTCCTCGACCGAGGCAGGATCATCGAACTCGGCACCCACGATGAATTGATGGCGCAGGACGGCTTGTATGCCAAATTGTACGCCATGCAATTCCGCGATGACATTCTTGTTGAGCCGGGACTCGATTGAACGATGGGCGAATTTGCAGGCAAAACTGTTCTCGTCACCGGCGCGACCGGCTTTCTCGGCGGCGCACTCGCGCTGCGATTGGCATCCGAGGGTATACACGTCCGCGCACTCGGACGCAATCACGACCGCAAAGGCGCACATCTGCGCAACAATGCCAACATTGAAGCCTTAACGGGCGACATCACCGACATCGACCGAATGCGCGATGTGACAAGCGATTGTGATTGCGTCATCCACGCCGCCGTCAATTATGGCAAGCGAACATCACAACAGCGCGTCAATATCGATGGTACACGCCATGTTGTGCAAACTGCGACGGAAAATAATGTGCGGCGTGTGGTGCATATCAGTTCGATTGCCGTCTATGGGTATCATGTCGTGGGCGACATCAACGAAGATGATCCCTTAACGACCGGGCCTGAAGCGTACAGCATGACAAAAGCGGAGGCCGAGCGCGTCGTCCGCAGCGTCGGTGACGAAAACGGCCTCGAATACAGCATTGTGCGCCCAGGCATGATATACGGCCCGCGTTCAAAAACATGGACGCGCAATCTGTTCAAACTTGCTCGGCGCAAACCAATGCCCTTTCTCGGTGACGGCAGCGGCTCGGTGCATCCGATTCACGTCGATGATGTTGTTGACCTGTGCCTGACATGCGCCACTCATCCGGCGGCTGTGGGCGAAGCCTTCAATTGCACCCCCGACCCCTCACCAACATGGCGTGAATTTCTCGGCCTGTACGCTCAACTTGCCGGGCACAATCGTTGGCTGCCATTGCCACCCGTCCTCGGCACACACATCATCGCACCGATTGGCGAAGTGGTCGCCCGGCTGCGCGGAGAGCCGCAGGAACTCCCAACGCTTGCCCGTTATATTCAACGCCGCGTCACCTACAAAATGGACAAAGCACGCAACTTACTCAACTGGCAACCACAAATTGACTTGCAAAGCGGCGTCGCAAGCTGCGTCTCATGGCTGCGTGAACAAGGTTTGTTGCAATGAGCAATTTCGTCACCATTTTCGCCGGTGTACTCATCGCATTGGCTCTGATTTTCTTCGCGTGGTGGATGATTGTCGGCGCGGAAGGTGTCTATCTTGGGCGGCGAACGGTCATTTTCCTCTACGACCTGTACGCCAACCGTTACGATAACGTCAAGAATTATTTGCCGGAATTCGAGCACGCGCTCATCGCTTACCCGTTGATGGAAGCGATAGCGCCGTACAAAGCGCCACTCGTGCTTGATGTCGCGACAGGCACAGGACGTATCCCGATAGCGTTGCTCAATCACAAAGACTTTCAAGGTCGCGTCATCGGCGTTGACCTCAGCCGCCGCATGTTGCATCAGGCCGCGCTTAAACTCGACGGGTATCTTGACCGTGCATCCCTCATTTGGTGGAGCGCCGAAGACCTCCCCTTCGCCGACAACACATTCGATGTCGTCACCTGTCTCGAATCGCTGGAATTCATGACGAATCCCAAAGCCGTCCTTGAAGAGATGGCGCGTGTGCTGCGTCCTGGCGGAATCGTGCTGACGACACGGCGCATCAACACACGCTTTATGCCCGGCAAGGTATGGACAGAAGACGAAATGCGCAAACTGCTCGACTCATTCGACATTGACCCTCTCGCCGACGAAGTCTGGCAGCATGATTACAACAAGGTATGGGGGCGCAAACGGGGCGAGTCATCATACACAGGAACCCGTCCTCTGGGTGAAGTTTTGCGCTGCCCGGCCTGCCCACAAAGCCTGATGGTCGAAGATGAAGATGGCTACTGGTATTGCGAAGACTGCCGCGCACGCGCCCGCATCGGCGATGATGGTGTGCTGGAATTATACAAATTGGAGACGTAATCCCACGTTTTCATTGCAGTCAAAAATGTTGCGAAAAAGTTTGCTTTTTTGTCAACACAGGGCGTGCGTTTTGTGGTAGGCTGTTCTTGGAGTGACATTGACGACAAAACGGACACAATGGGCGCGCGCATTGCTCATGCGTGACGCATGACGCACACTCGTAACGCATCATATTTTGTTGCAGTAAAACACGATTTGTCACTGCTGCAATTGCTGCAACTGCCGCAACAAAAGCATGTTCAGCTCTCAAATCAACAAATCTTTACATTAACGAACGATCAAGCCTTTGATACAATCCGCGACTGTGCATTTATTCACAGATTACAAAACTGCACGAGGAATACTTGTCTTGAAACCCTTATCCTCCCAAATTGCGTCGCTTGTGGAACAAGCCATTCGTGACGCGCAATCCGATGGGACGTTGCCAACCTTTGAAATTCCGTCGGTCGAAATCAATCCGCCGAAACGTCCGGAGCAAGGCGACTACGCCACCGCGATTGCCTTGCAACTCGCCAAACCGGCGCAGATGAACCCGCTCGACATCGCAGCTCATATCAGCAAACGCCTGCCCGAAAAAGACTACATCGCCACTATTGAGGTCGCGCCACCCGGTTTCATCAACTTTCGTTTGAATGAAGATTGGCTCCGGCAGCAAGTCGAAACCATCATCGCCGAGGGGGACGACTTATTCAAACTCGAACTCGGCGCGGGCAAACGCGCACAGGTCGAATTCGTCAGCGCGAATCCAACCGGGCCGTTACATGTCGGGCGCAGCCGAGGCGCAATCGTCGGCGACTCGATGGCGCGAATACTCGAAGCCGCTGGTTATGATGTCGAACGCGAATATTATTTCAACAACGCCGGGCAACAGATGATTAATCTTGGCAACAGCCTGCGCATTCGCTATCTTGAAGCGCTCGGCAAACCGGTCAATGTACCCAGCGAAGATGACAAATCATTTTATCAAGGTGAATATCTGATCGACTTTGCGAAAGATTTGATAGCGGAAAAAGGTGATTCGCTGGTTGATGAAGATTGGCAACCTTTCAAAGAATATGCTGAACAACGCATGTTCGAGTGGATCAAGCGAACGCTTGCCCGAGTCAACATCCACCACGATGTCTTTTTCAATGAGGACAGTCTCTACACAAGCGGCGCTGTGTGGGACGTACTCAAAGCGCTTGACGAACGCGGATATATCTACAAGGCCAAAGAGTGGGAAGGCGCTTCGGAAGAAGAAAAAGCAAAAGCAGAGAGGCGAAAACCGGCGACCTACTTCCGCAGCAGCAAACTCGGCGATGACAAAGACCGTGTTGTCGTCAAAGCAGATGACTCGCCGACTTATACGCTACCGGATATTGCCTATCATGTCAATAAAATTGAACGCGGCTTCGATGTACTCGTCAATGTACTGGGTGCAGATCACGGCACAGAATACAAGGTTGTCGCATACGGGGTAAACGCACTCGGTTATGATGCCTCGAAGATTCATGTCATCATCGTGCAGATGGTACGACTACTGCGAAAAGGCCAAGTCATCAAAATGAGCACTCGCGCTGGCGATTACGATACACTGGACGACCTCATTGACGAAATTAACCAAACCAATGAAAGCAATCTCATCGATCCCGGTACTGATGTCGTGCGATACTTATTGTTAGCACGCAGCCCGGACTCGCATCTCGATTTTGATCTTGACCTCGCGGTGACACAGAGCAATGAGAATCCTGTCTATTATATCCAAAATGCGCATGTACGTTGCGTAGGGATTTTTCGGCAAGCTGAGGAGAATAATCTCAACGATGAAGGTGCAGACTTGAGTCTGCTTGGCGACGACGAATTGCGTTTTCTACGCAAAGCGCTTGAACTTGGTGAGCAAATCGAATTCGCGGCGACGACTTTCGCGCCGCACAAAATCGCCTTTTATGCGCACGAACTCGCCAACACATTTCATCCGATTTATGAGAATGTCCGCGTACTGCATAGCGATGTCTCCGAAGATGCGGCAAAGGCGCGGCTACGCTTCTATCGCGCTGCACAAATCACCTTCAAGCGCGTGCTCGCCCTAATGGGGATGCGTGCGCCAGATAAGATGTAAAGGAGAGTAGACATGGGACTCAAACCCGATCACTGGATTCGGAAAATGGCACTCGAACACAACATGATTGATCCATTCACTGAAGGCCAAGTGCGCGATGGAGTCATCAGCTACGGCGTTTCATCTTATGGCTACGACATGCGTGTCGCCGACGAATTCAAGATTTTCACCAATGTGTACTCCGCGATTGTTGATCCTAAGCATTTTGCGCCGGATTCATTTGTCGAATATCAAGGCGATGTGTGCATCATCCCGCCGAATTCGTTCGCGTTGGCTCGTTCGATTGAGTATTTTCGCATTCCACGCAATGTGCTCACAATCACGGTTGGCAAATCGACTTATGCCCGGGCAGGTATCATCACCAACGTAACTCCCTTTGAACCGGGTTGGGAAGGACACGTCACACTCGAAATCAGCAATACGACTCCCCTGCCCGCAAAAATCTACGCCAATGAAGGCATTGCACAAGTGATTTTCTTCGAAGCCGATGAAGAATGCGAAATATCGTATGCCGATAAGAAAGGGAAATATCAAGGTCAAACCGGCATCACGCCACCGCGAATTTAGAGAAGCGGTAATTTTGGGGGATCATGATGCTTGAGTTTTAATATCATCCTCATTATAATGCGCAACAACCGGGCGGTTAGCTCAGTTGGTCAGAGCACATCGCTTACAACGATGGGGTCACAGGTTCGAGTCCTGTACCGCCCATTCATAAAGCAAGGTATGTTGATGTATAAAAATCATTCATGAAAGCAGGGTTTTGCTCTGTGTAAGCTCACATTTAGTCGTTACCGTACATAAAAACATTTTACAAGCATGAATCGGGCAGGATGATAAATTATTAAACCGCAAAGACACAGAGATTCCTCACAAAACACCTTTTGTCGCTTCGCGTAGAAACACAACACGTTGCATCTCTATGAACAAAACATGTCTTCTCCGCTCTAAATCTTGTAAGTTTTATAAATTATTGGGATATATCCAGAAATGATGGGAACTTGATATGGATCTATTGCGTTCGCTGGAATGTCCAGTAGCATTG
>RFIA01000172.1 GCA_003695675.1 Chloroflexota bacterium | reverse complement strand
GACTCGATTCTCGGTCATGATATATCTCACGTTAGGGCACACAGGGCACGGCATACCATGCCACTAGGCCCGCCGTTCAAAAATGTTGACGACACAAATTGTCCCGATACCGGCGTGCGTGTCCGTCAAACCACGTCGCGCATCTTGCACCCGGCGCCGCGAATCGACCACACCCCACAATTGTTGGGCGATTTCAATCGCCTGCACGATGCCCGTCGCCCCGACCGGCGCACCCCGTCCGAGTAAGCCGCCACTCGTGTTGACCGGCAACGCGCCGTCGAGGTCGAATAGCCCATCGGCGACGGCGGCGCCACCGTGCCCGTGTTCGACAAAGCCGAGATCTTCAACCGCTTGAATCTCGACGCCGCTGTAGCTGTCGTAAAGTTCGGCGACATCAATTTCTTGCAAGGGATTGCGGATACCGGCCATCGCGTAGGCTTGCTGTGCCGCCGCCTGCTTGCCTCGAAAATTCGTCAGATGCGGGTAACGGTCGCCGAGCCGCATCGTGTCGCTGCCGCAACCGGTTGCCACGAAGTAAACCGGCGGTCGTGTCGTGAAAGCCGGGCTATGCGCCCGCGCCCATGCTTCGGTCGCCAACAAGATCGCCGCCGCGCCATCGCTGAGCAAACTGCAATCGAGTAACTTGTACGGCTCAGCGACCGGGCGCGAGTTCATGACATCATCAATCGTGATGGCCATCGGTTTTTGCGCTATCGGGTTGAATTGCGCGTTATGACGATTGCGCACGGCCACATGCGCGAATTGTTCTTCGGTCGTACCGTATTTTTGACAATGCGCCCGCATCATCGCCGCGTAAAAACCCGTGTACGTTCCACCGACCATCATCTCCCAATCGAAATCCGCCGAAAGCGCGAACAATTGATTCGCCGTCTGCGAACTGACGCTGCGACCGTTCATCTCGCAACCGTAAACCAAAATTGAATCGCATAAGCCGCTTTGAATATGCGCCCATGCCGTCCGCAAGGCCAACGCGCCGGTTGCGCCGCCGCCTTCGACGCGCACATTCGGACGCGGCGTCATCCCGATTTGATCGTGCAAAATTGCACCGAGCGTCATCTGTCGGTTGAAGTGATCGCTCTCATAACTCGTCACGCCATGTTCAACGGCATCAAGCGATTCGAGTCCGGCATCATTCATGCAATCGAGCACAGCTTCGGCCATCAAATCACGCACATTGCTATCGCTGCGGTCGGGGGCAAACGGCGTCACGCCGACACCGACGACAACCGGTAAGCGGCTCATCACTCGTCGGCCTCCTGTTCTGCTAGGCGATGTACTGCCCGTTCACACGCCTGTTCAAGATGATTTCGCGCCGCCGTCAACAACTGCGGCAAATCCCGCGCTTGTAACGCATTGGCAATCTCGCGATGTTCAGCTTGCGTCTTGCGCGTGTCGGCATATCGAAACTTCCCGCCCATGATGACGATGTAACCCTGCACATTGGCGCGTTCATAGGCTTGCATGATGTGACTGTTATGCGCCAATTCGATGAAATGCCGATGGAGCAGGCGGTCACGTTCCATATAATCGGGCAATTGTTCGAGCCAATTCGCTTCTTCGGGGAAGTACGACTCCATCTCGTCGAGCAGTCGCAAGATTTGCGCCAACAACGCTTGATTGTCATCGGCGAAGGCATACCGCAACGTCTGCGCTTCGAGCGCGATGCGCAACTCGAAGCATTCCACAATGTCTTGTTTGCTGAATTCGCTGATGTAGGTGCCGCGCCGCGGATGTATCTCGACCAAGCCTTCGATTTGTAAGCGTGCCAACGCCGACTTCAACGGCGTACGACTGACGTCGAGTTGTGCTTCGAGTTGATTGAGATTGAGTTTTTGACCGGGCGAGAACTCGCGATTCAAAATGCGCTGTTTGAGTTCGCGGTAAATCACGTCGCTGACGCTCGGCAATTCAATCGGAGAAAGCATAAGTCACAAGAAATATTTTGCAGTTGAATATCTGAAATTTCAGATGGTTACTCGATGATACCGCATTGTGTCGTGGTTGTCAAAATTATCTTGATTGGAGGGATGTAGTCATTCGGGGACTAGCGCAGCAGTTCGTCTCGAATTGAATTCATTTTGTTTCAGCCGAGTAATAGCGCGACTCGCTCGATGATACGTTCGCTGACCATGGCCTTAGTCATCAACTCAAGGATTTCTTGGCTGCCGTCTTTGTCGAGGAGGATGACGCGGTTGGTGTCTGCCGCGAAACCGGCATCAGTCGCGGTGATGTCATTGGCGGCAATCAAGTCGAGACCTTTGCGTCGTAATTTATCTTGGGCGTGTTCCAAAAGATTTTCGCTTTCGGCAGCGAAACCGACAACGACTCGTGGGGAACCGGTCGCGTCACGACGCGCTTTGACTGTTTGAAGAATATCGGGATTGCGAACAAGGGTGACGGTCAGGCCTGCACTATCATCGGCAGATTTCTTGATTTTTTGCTCGGCTTTTGTCGCCGGGCGAAAATCCGAAACAGCCGCCGCCATGACGAGTGCATCGGCGTCTTGTGTTTGTGCGAGCACGGCGTCGAGCATATCTTGTGTCGAGTCAACCGGGACGAGCATCGCACCGACCGGCACGGGCAGCGTCCTCGTCGTGCTGATGAGGGTCACCCGCGCACCGGCATCAAGCGCGGCTTGCGCGAGGGCATAGCCCTGTTTGCCACTCGAATGATTGGTGATAAAACGCACCGGGTCGAAGGCTTCGCGGGTGCCTCCGGCGGTGACGACGACTTTGCGCCCCTGTAATGCGCCATCTCTTCCCAAGATTTGTCGAATGTGCCCGATGAGTGTCGTCGTCTCTGGCAAGCGCCCACGCCCGACGAGACCCGACGCAAAGCGCCCTTCTTCCGGTTCAATCAGATACGCGCCGCGTTCAATGAGTGTGGCGACATTCGCTTGAGTCGCCGTGTGTTCATACATGCCGCCGTCCATCGCCGGGGCGATGACGACCGGGCAGCGTGCGGCGAGCGCCGTCACGCTCAGCAAATCGTCGGCAAGGCCGTGTGCAAGTTTAGCCATCGTATTTGCTGTTGCAGGAATGATACCCATCAAGTCCGCACCTTCGCCGAGACCAACATGTGCGATATGTGTCGGCAACGAGACACCGCTCGCCGCCTGCCACAAATGCGTATACACCGAACGACCGGTCACCGACTGAAAAGTAATCGGCGCGACAAATTTTTGTGCCGCCTCTGTCATGATGACATCGACTGCTGACCCGGCTTGCGTCAATTTGCTGGCGAGATCAACCGCTTTGTAAACCGCGATGCTGCCCGTCACGGCAAGGATGATACGTTTGTTTTCAAGTAATGTGATTCGTTCTGGCCTCAATGTATCCTCGCTTCGGCAAATAACCCTGTTTGCGGTTTAACATCTTTTATTTCCACGAGCAGTATATTTTCTCGCTATTAACTTGCAACAATACCATCGCACAACAAAAATCAACAGTTTTTTAGCCGATTTTCATGAAACGACATGATTTACGATACTTGCAGGGCGACGGTATCTCGCATATCATGTTATACTGTAATGAGTAACATTCGGTAAGACAACGGGTTTTTCTATGGTTCACGTAGATGGCACGACCAAAAATGGTAATACAATCGGTGTCCCCGAAGAGGACTGTCCAATTACACGTACCGCCTATCTTGTTGGCGACAAGTGGATTCTGCTCATCGTTCGGCATTTGATTGACGGCTGCTTGCGTTTTGGCGAGTTACAGCAGGCTCTCGGCAACATCAGCCCAAAAACATTGTCGCAACGCCTCAAAATGCTTGAACATGCCGGAATCGTCTCGCGCACGATTTATGCTGAAGTCCCCCCGCGTGTTGAATATACCTTGACCGAAAAAGGACAAGCTCTCACCGATATTATGGAAGCCATGCGGCAATTCGGTGAGGAATATTTGCCCCTGCCCGATTCGCGGTGAACCGTTTTGGCTACACCGTCCAAAAGATTCATCACAAAATTTTGTCGAGCTTTTCGGCCTTCAAAAACGCATCAAGCCCATCGAGCAATAAATCCGTCGTGCGAATAACTTGCATATCGTCTTGAGCAATCATCTTCAAGAGTTGATTAACATGGATTCGCATGTTGTCGGGTTTGCGTTTGCACTGCTCGTCAACGAGCGTCAGCAATTGTTTTTCGCCCGGATGCAAAACCAAGTTGACGGCCAGCACAATATCGAAATAACTTGCCAGCAGCGCCGCAACACGATGATTGATGCTAACCGGGTCTTTGCGAGAGACCGCCAAGCGAATCTGATAATAATATGACGACAGACTGCGGCGTAACACACGATGATTTTTGCGGATGATGGCCTCGCGCAATTCGTCGGGATACGGTTGCTTAGCCTTTGTCTGTAATTTTGAAAACCATCCCTCGTGGTCAACCAGTAGGTTGGAATTGAGCACGTTGTACCACAATGCGGTCGTATAACCGAGCGATGCTTCGTGATGTTTGAGGACGCGGTCGAGCTGTTCCTCAATCCATTTTGTATTCCGAAAAGTAACATCAATATGAAAGCTCGATTCCGCATCAATCCATTCATCACCGTTTTCCCAGAATTGATTGTTAATCTCAACATCTTTACCCATTGAAGCGGCGAGATTGTAACGCGCATCGTGCGGGATTTCTTCGGACGAGTACACATACAGGTCGATGTCGGAAACTGAATCGGCTCTTTGCACACTATGCGACCCGCCAAGCACAACAGCCATCACCTGCGGTATTTCGCCATAACGATTCGCAACATCCATAGCAATCTTGAGCGGAGAATAAACTTCGCGTGTCGTAAATTTATCTGTTGACATTTTGCACCAAGATCAATTCAAAAACATATACATCCAAATCTATTGTAACATCTAATCGCGCCACAAAGGTAATACGCGATATCACAAGAGCGAGACTTTTCCATGCGTCTCTTGTGTTCTTATCAGTTCAGATTATTCTCGAATTGACAACTTCATCGCCCCTTTATTGAGCGAGATAGCGTTGGGGAGTCGTCGGTTACGTTCGGGCAGGATTTGCTCTATAATGCGCAATATTCGATTTTTGTTCGTCCGGCATTGTGAAGACATACAGCGATAAGGGCCGGTCTTTCTGTGTGCTAAAGGTATGCTATGCGTATTCCGGGTTGGTTATTTATTTTGGGTGTGCTGGCATTCGTCGGGTTGACGGCAGGCGGCGCAGTCGTCGCGTTTTTGGTCGGGCGCGAGATTGCGATTGATACTCGTCAGGCAGGTATTGATATTGGTGGTGGATTCGATACGTTCTTGCGCAGACAACCTTCGCCAACACCGCGCCCAACCATTCCGCCGACTCTGACGCCGATTCCCGCCGGGCCGACCTTCACGCCACGACCGGGCGAGACACTCACCCCACCGACCGAAGCGCCGCAAATCACGCCGACATTCGATCTCGCCGCCGATTATCAAATCACCGACCCGCGTCGCATCAATATTTTGCTGATGGGCATCGACCAACGCAGTGGTGTCGAAGACGACGGGCCATTCCGCACCGACACGATGATGTTGGTCAGTGTTGACCCGGTGCGGCGAACCGCCGGTGTCATCTCGATTCCGCGTGATTTGTGGGTCAACATTCCCGGCTTTCGACAGGCACGCATCAACTCGGCCAATCAAATCGGCGATGCACAAGCCTATCCCGGTGGCGGCCCGGCGTTGGCGATGGAGACCGTGCGGCAAAATCTCGGTGTATCGGTAGATCGTTACTTGCTCATCAATTTCGATGTGTTCACCACAGTCGTCGAAACGGTCGCCCCGAATGGAATCGAAATTTGCGTGCAAGAAGAAATTGATGACCCGGATTATCCCGACGCCGGTTTCGGGACGATTCATGTCCATTTTGATCCCGGTTGTCAATTACTGAATGCCGAGCAATTGTTGCAATATGCTCGCACGCGCGCCACATTCGGCGGCGACTTCGACCGCGCCCGGCGTCAGCAAGAGGTGATGAGCGCCGTGCAAGAGCAAGTCCTCAGCGCCGGTGGTGTGCTCAATTTCATCGGTGATGCGCCGCGTCTGTGGGATGAGTTGACCGGCAGCTTCAAAACCAATATGACGCTCGACGAGATTTTGCAACTCGCCGTACTCGGCCAAGATATTGGGCGCGACGGAGTCACCTTCAGCGTCATCGATAATCTATATGTCAATCTCGCCACGACGAATACCGGCGATCAAGTTTTGGTGCCGAAGCAAAATTCAATCAGCTTCTTGATTCAGCAAACCTTCAATCCACCGGACACCGAATTGACGCTCGCCGACCTCAAAGTCCGTGCAGATGCCGAAGGTGCGACGATTGCCATCTTCAACAATACACAGATACAAGGCCTCGCCTCGCAGACGCGCGATTGGTTACTCGGGCGCGGTGTTCAAACAGCGCAAATTGGCAACACGCCACCGGAGTTTGCGGCGAGTGGTACCATCATCCGCGATTATACCGACAATCCATGGACGGCGCGTTATCTCGCCCGGCTGATGAATCTCGGCCCTGACCGCATTCAACCCGGCGCGGATGGCCTGACGACAGAAGACATCGCCATCATCGTTGGCGAAGATGTGCAACCCCTCCTCGCCGGTCAAGAAGGCGTGGCTGACGAAACATCTGCCACGCCATCTTCATGAGTTGAAATCTTTTCGCTTTTCTCGGCATCTTTTGCGTCTTCGCGGTTTGACATCTTCTATTTTTAGAAGAAAATCTTGATGCGCTAGGTGTTTTAATGTTCATCATCATCGCATTTTGCGCATCGGATTGATACCAGCAAATAGGTGAGTAGGGGGACAAGTTGCGCTTATTCATCAAAGTCGCGTTGACTGTGAGTGTCATATTGGCGGGACTCGTCGCCGGTGCAATCGGTGTCGGCGCGGCAGTGCACGAAGCCTTTATCCTTTATCATCGCGCCCCACGTCAAATCGTGCTGTACGACATGCAGCGCGATGTGCAGCTCCAACTACTCAACAACGTTGAACGTTATGATGTTGACCCCAAGCGGCGTTATATGATTTATGCTATACCACAAGAAAATAATCCGGATCACCCGCGCTTCAATCAACAGCGTTGCGCATGGATGGACATCAAAAGCAGCGAAGAACGCGCCGAACATTGGGGCGAACAATGCTTCGTCCACGTCTCGCCACATGGCACACAATCGCTGTTCGTCACGCAAGTCGGCCAAGTGTGGACATTCTACTTGCACGATGCCGATGGCGTTCTCGAACGCGAATGGAAGGTGACCCAACCGGGCGTTACTGAAGTCACCACATGGTCGCCAAATGGCTCATTCATCGTCACGGCATTTGAAGTAGACACTCGTCACAATGGGTGGACGCTTTATCACGCGAATCTGATAACCGGTGAAGCCGCCCAATTGCTTGAGGATGCGAATATTCTGTCCGGTCAGTGGGACAATCGTGCGGCGAGTTGGTCGCCATACGGCAATTATCTGATTATTCACGTTGCGCCGGGAAATAGTTTGAACACTGTCCAACGCATGGTCGTTGATGCACACGGCAACATGCGCGACATCACCCTCTCGACTGATCCTTTCTTTCCGCATTGGTTGTCGGACAATGTGCGCATTATTCAACAAGAACAACAAGCGGAGACCGGACGCCTCGTCCTGACGAATGTCAGCGATAACAGCCACCAACCGATGACAGACTTCGCCGACGAATGGACGGTCTATCAAATTTCGAGCGATGAACAGTTTTGGTTATTACGACGCTATCTCAAAAATCAGCAATATGATTTGGTGCTGCTGAACACCAACACACTTGAGCAGACTATCGTTGCGCAAAGTCCCGGTACATTGTTTGCGACCCTCTTGCGCGATGGGCAGTATGTCGGTTATTGGACAGATACAGAAGCCGGTCTTTATCGCGTGGCGACTAGTGCGATACAACGCTTCGATGTGTTTGACGGACCCGGCAGCAGTTTCATCGAGTCGCCGAATGCCGCAGTGCCGTATGCCATGCAATTTGATCTCGCTATCGGGGGCGGTTGGCGACTGCGTTTATTCAATCTTGACACCAACGATATAACGACATTTGAAGGCGATACCGACCTTGTGACGGGACGATGGTTGCCCGATGGTCGTCATATCTTGTTGCAAAATTTTGCTCGGAATAATGCGGCGGACTTCTTATTGTCTACAGATACGATGACGCTCCACCGTATCGACAGCGTTTATGATTTCGCCACGCCGGACTGGTCGGCTGACAGGTCGCAAGTTATCTTCGGCGTGGGGGACGGATTCGGTACGCAACAGATTTTCCTGATGGATATTGAGGCTGCGACAGTGCAGCAGCTCACAGACGCAAGAGTAGCTGAGTCTGCGCCGCTTTGGATTCGATAGACGAAATAACGCGCCGAGCTACTTCTGGAAATCCTCTGAACGGGGCGCTACAATCTCTCGTAGCCAAATTGCCAAGAATATATCGGCATCATTCTGACGTGGCTGTTCGTTATATGCTAGGATAAAGTGCAAACGATCTTGAATGTATGGAAATTTGCGGGAATTGGTTGCGAGCCTTTGACCGCAAATTTGTTGCGGTTGCATTGGCACACGATTCCCGGCCAACACTCGTCAATGCGACGGATACTGATTGGCACGCGGTTCATGAGCAGCTACAACAACTCAAGATCGCAATTATCGAACTCTGCCCGGATTATCTTGCTGAGCGTCTGAAAAACTGAACTGCTCTATGAAATTGCAACTGGCATTGGACGGCACACTTGAAGATGGTCTTGCGGTGTTGCGCAATGTTCGCTCGCACATTGATCTCGTCGAAGTTGGCACGCCGTTGCTTATCCGCGAGGGTGTCCATGCTGTGCGTCGTGTGCGCGATGAATTCGCCGATTTGACGATTCTCGCCGATCTCAAAATCATGGATGCGGGCAAACACGAGGCCGACATCGCCTTCAATGCAGGGGCAAACATCGTGACGGTACTCGGCCTGACGCACGACACGACGTTGCAAGGCGTTATCGAAGCGGCGCAATTCTATCACCAACAGGTGATGGTCGATTTGATTCAGGTGGCGAATCTCGTAGAGCGCAGTCGTGAGGTGCTCGCGATGGGTGCCGATTATGTGTGTGTGCATACCGCCCATGATCGCAAATCTGCCGGAGACTCGCCACTAGCGACACTCGCACACTTACGTGAAGCCCTCCCTGATGCGCAATTGTGCATCGCCGGGGGCATCGACTTGAATATGATTGAGGCGGTTGTCGCCTTGCAACCGGCGATTATTGTCGTTGGCGGGGCGATTACCCGCGCTTATAATCCCGCAGAGGCGGCACGGCAATTACACGAAAGGATTCACGCCCGATGAGCGATTATCAAGCATTGACGGCAGCCGTCCTCGCCGAACTTGACCGCACCCTCAAAGCGATTGATGTCGCGCAAGTCGCTGCGTTGAATGCAGCGATACTCAACGCCCCGCGCATTTTCGTCGCGGGCAAAGGACGCACGGGTTTGCGGATGAGCGCCTTTGCCATGCGCTTGATGCACCTTGGCCGCCATGTGCATGTTGTTGGCGAGGTGACGACGCCGGGCATCAAAGCCGGTGAATTGTTGGTCATCGGGTCGGGTTCGGGCCGGACGGACTCGTTGGTGCAGTGGGCGGAGAAAGCAAAATCGGTCGGGGCGACTGTCGCGCTCATCACCATCATGCCGGTGTCGCGGGTTGGGCAACATGCGGATGTCATCGTGCGCATCCCGGCAGTCAGCCCCAAAATTAACAACGGACAAGCAGCGACATCGATTCAACCAATGGGCAATTTGTTTGAGCAAGCGCTCGGCATATTGCTCGACATCATGGTGATGCAACTGATGGACACACTCGACATGGACAGCGACACAATGTTCACGCGCCACGCCAATATGGAATGAATAACTGATGTGACGCAGTCGGCGCATCAACATGCAACAAGAACGCGAAAATTGTTGCGAAAAAGTTTGCCTTTTTGTCAACACAGGGCGTGCGTTTTGTGGTAGGCTGGTCTTGGAGTGAAAAGCAGAAAGACAGTCTACAGAGCAATACTTTATACGTTCATCTTTTTACTTTTC
>RFIA01000171.1 GCA_003695675.1 Chloroflexota bacterium | reverse complement strand
GGCATTGCGTGCAATGCCCTGAAGGGTTTAGCAAGCTAAACCCCAACGATTGTCCCCTATTTTTGCATCAAAGCGCAAATGTCAACAGAGCCTAATTATTAGGACAAGTCATTGTCATCCCGTTCGTTTCTCGCACCGCATCTAATCCTGCGGTTGGTCGCCCTTCACACTCAAACCACCATCGACTGTATAATTCGCACCCGTGACGAACGACGATTCGTCCGACGCTAAGAATAAAACCACATTGGCAACCTCGTCGATACTGCCGATACGACCAATCGGGTGCATGGCGTCGAACTCGGCACGCAATGAGTCCGGGTCGGCTTGTGCCCCAAGAAACTCATGGAGCATCGGCGAATCAATCGTGCCGGGCGACACGCTGTTGACTCGAATACCGTTAGGGGCGTAATCGGTGGACATCGCCCGCGTCAAGGCAATCAGAGCGCCTTTCGTTGTGCTATACGCGGCCAATCCCGGCAGACCGAGCATCCCACTCACCGATGCAATATGAATGATGCTGCCATTGCCCTGCATAATCATTTGGGGGATGACGGCACGATTGACGAGATATGCCCCGCGCACATTGACGGCGAAGACATGCTCCCACTCGTCAGGTTCCGTTTCATGCAGCATACCCGAAGGCATCACAGCCGCGTTATTGACCACGACATTGATCGGGGCAAAAGTTTCGGAGAGTGTCTTGACCGCCCACTCAACTTGGACATGTTCGCGTACATCACAAACGAGGCCGAGCGCTTCTGCGCCGAGCGCAATCAATGCCTCGACAGTTTCATTGACACGCTCTTCGAGCACATCCAAGACGCCAACACGGGCGCCCTCTTCGGCAAAACGTCTTGCAATCCCGGCGCCAATGCCATTGCCCGCGCCCGTAATCAACGCGATTTTCCCCTCCAGCCGACCGGCCATCTGCTATTCCTCCTATTCATGCCGTATTCCCCGAAACATCGTCCAAGTTTATCGCATTCGATGCGATTATGACACAAGTCGGACGGGAAAATAAAAACAAAATGAACCTATGGTTGACCGTATCGCTCAACCACAGATTCATGATTTGATTTGTATGAGTCCCCAAGGGGTAACAACCACACTACGCAATGTAGGCGTTAGAATCTACGTACAAGGCACACGTTCTGGGCCGTTGTTGCGGAACAAGGCGATGAAGTTCATGATTTGAGCTTCATCGAATTCGTCCAATTCCAACAAATTCTGCCACGCCGCCACAGCAATTTTGGCATCATTTTCTGGCCGGTACGACACAATGACACCGTTGCTAAATCGCCTGCCGATGTCTTCCAATTTTTCGATAGTATCTTGATCGTCAAGATCGCGATACGAAATCCAAACGGCGCCATGTTCCATACTGTGGATATACGCTTGGTCTGGCAACGAACTATCGGCATCGTAGACGCGACAACGTGCCGGAATCGGGAAGTGCGGCCCTGATGTCGGCGGATTGGAATTGTAGGCATTTGCCGGTAACGAGTCGGCTGTATCGGGGTCAATATGCTGCCCGCCCGCATTGGGGTAACGAACATAATTTTGTGGGACAGACGGGTCAACAATCGCCGGGGGGTCGGCATCGGTGGAACTGCTGTTGAGTAAAATTACCCCAACGATAAGTATCGTCGCGATAATCGAGCCACCGATAATCAAGCGGTCAAAAGTCAGATATTGTTCAAGTTGTTGCGAGAAGGACGGCCCGCTACGCGCCGTTTCTTGCGTCGTTCGTCGTGATGTTCGTTTGGCCATTAATCTTCATCCATCCTTAATATGCAGCAGATAATTTTTTAGGTTCATCGGTAAAATTAGCGCATGTAGGGACGACCCGGCGGGGCGTCCTGACGATAACTACACGATTTGTACACAAGAACCAATTTTAGAATGATGCCGTAAGTATAGCCTAGACGAGCCAACCTGTGCAGACCGGATGCAGCATTGTGTAAAAGTCGATCAATCGTATTGAACAACTTCAAATCAGAAGGTGTATAAAATTAACGGGTGATAAGTCATATTCGTCATCAAGACAATTTGTGGTACATTTAGCGCAATCGTTTGACGATACCAATACAAGGCATCAATATGCACAATCGGCGTTGGATTCCAATCTTCATTCTCTTTGTTTTATTTGTAGCAGGATTCGCCCCCCCGCAACAACAGGGATTGACCTCGCTGCTCGAAATTTCGGCAGAAGCCGGGTATGACGGCTTGTTTCGTGAAAATGCGTGGCTGCCGGTTTTGATTGAGGTCAGCAATCAGGGTGACGACATCACCGGGCGTCTTGTCATCCGTCCGGAAACATCGGGCAATGCCGTCAACAACACGTATAGCATTCCGATTGATATGCCCAACGGCGCTCGCAAATCGGCTTTTCTTTATATCACGGCGCGGAGTTCGGCCAATACCTTGCGCGTTGAATTTATCGAAGATTCGGGGTTGATTGCCGCCTCGCGAGAAGTCAATGTGCGACATGTGCAACCACAAGATTTAATCTACACGGTTGTGACACAAGCTGCAAGCGGCGCTGTTGATTTGTCGGGCGTGCAATTCGGCTCGAATCAAACCTTTCAGGCGATATGGCAACCGGGCAATATCCCCGACCGTCCCGGGGCTTTAGAAGCCATCGACCTGATGTTATTCAGCGATGTTGATACAGCGACACTCGCCAGCACACAACAACAAGCGCTCAGCGATTGGGTGTTACAAGGCGGACACCTGATTGTGACAGGCGGCGTCAATTGGCAAGGGACGGCGGCAGCTTTTGAAGAGATATTGCCCTTCCAGCCAGATGGCAGCGATACGATTGGCGACATCACCCCGCTTGCAGAGTGGGCAGGCATTTACAACGCGCCACTCGATGAAGAAACGATTTACGCGACCGGCACAGTACAACCCGACGGTCGTGTCCTCGTCGCAACCGAAGACGACATCCCACTTTTAGTCCGGCGGACGTATGGCGGCGGTGTGATTGATTATCTGACGGTTGACCCCAATGTCAATCCACTACGCGGTTGGGACGGCATGACCGATGTGTGGGTCGCGATAACGACGACGATTGACCCGCAACCGAGTTGGTCATTTGGCTTCATCAATTGGGACAACGCCGCTGAATCAGTAGAAATTTTGCCGGGTTTCAGCCTGTTGCCGAGCGTTTTGCCCCTGTTCGGTTTTCTCGCAGCCTATATCTTGTTGGTTGGGCCGATCAATTATATCGTCCTGAACGCCATCAACCGGCGCGAATTTGCGTGGGTGACGATTCCATTATTGATTATTGTCTTTAGCGTCATCGCATGGGTCGCCGGGTTCAACCTGCGCGGTAACGAAGCGACGCTCAATCGCGTCAGCGTAGTACAATCGTGGCCGGACTCCAACCGTGCCCATGTCGATACGCTCGTCGGGCTGCTGTCGCCACGCCGCTCGCAATATTCATTGGCCGTCACCGACGACAGTCTCTTGCAACCGATACCACGAGACGTTCAAGGTAGTCTGTTGACCGGCAACGTGCGCGTCAGCACCGATATTGAACAAACAAACAATTTCTCGGCGAAAGATTTCTCGGTCGATGCGAGTTTTATCGCCGGTTTTCATGCCAATGGATTCGTCGAAGCGCCGCCGATAAGTGGGCAAGCGACGCTATTTTATAATTCACAAGCGGATTCGTTGGCGGTGCGTGGCTCGGTTCGCAACGATACTGCACAAACGTTGACCGACGCCGTTATTTTGGCACGCGGTGTATCCTTCCAACTCGACGGGCCGCTTGAACCGGGCGATGTCGTTTCGTTTGATTTGATCCTCGCCAATCAACAAGAACCGCCGATGCCCGCCCGGGTGATTGACTCGCCGCAACCATTCACGACGACCTTCACCGGTTTTAGCTTTGCTACACGACAAGCCCCCCCACGAACTATCGTGGATATTATGGGGCCAGAGCGCTTCAGCAACAGCCAATTCAATCAATTGCTCGGCAGTTCAGAAGAAGACCAACGCAATCGACAACGGCAATTGTTCCTCTCATCTTTTCTCTTAGATCGTTATAATTCAACGAAGCGCGGCAATGCCGTGTATTTCGCGGGTTGGGCCGAAGCCGCCCCCATCGACTTTGTGTTGGAAGGCGCCAATTCGACCACCAACGATATGACTTTGTATCTTGTTGAATTGGATGTTGAGCAACAACGACCGCTAGGCAACGTAACCATCACGCCCGACCAATTTATGTGGGTGCTGCGTCATTCAACCCGGCAGATTGATTACTCGCCGCTCAGCCTACAACTCGACGACGATGAAGAAGTCATCATGCGGTTCATACCGATTGAGAGCGCTGTCTTGGCCGAAGTCGATGAACTCCGGATTCGGATGGATCGTAATGCGGTGAGAATCCTCCCACTTGAATTGTGGAATTGGGAAGATCAAGAGTGGGAATTATTCGAAATCAATGATCGCGATGAAACGATAACCGAGCCGGATCGATTTTTGGGGCCACAAAATGCGGTCGAATTGCGCATCGCAACGGGCAATGTCGCTGGCTTTTTGCAGGTTAATCGCCTTGTTGTGGAACAACATGGTTCATATTAGCATCGATTTTGGCGTATACTGGTAACACAATCATCGTTCATCAACAAATCGGGAGTAAATTGGGTATGGATGAAGGCCTGATTATTCAGACGGCTGACCTGAAGAAAAGTTTTGGCAAATTCGATGCCGTCAAAGAAATCACGGTTGAAGTGCCTGCCGGGTCGATTTATGGTTTTGTCGGCCCCAACGGTGCCGGTAAAACCACAACCATGCGTATGTTGACGACTCTCACCCGCCCGACAAAAGGGCAGGCGTGGGTCAATGGATATTCGGTGACAGAGGAACCGCGTGCAGTGCGGCGGTCGATAGGTTACATGCCGGACGAATTCGGCGTTTATGATGATATGCGCGTGTGGGAATATCTCGACTTTTTCGCCGCCTGCTACGACATCCCCGAAGGTGAACGCAAGCGCCTCATCAACGACTTGCTCGAACTTGTTGACTTGTCGCACCGCCGCGATGATATGGTGGACAAATTGAGTCGGGGCATGAAGCAACGCTTGTCGTTGGCACGTACCCTCGCACACGACCCGGCTGTCCTCATCCTCGACGAACCGGCTTCGGGGCTTGACCCGCGTGCCCGTGTCGAAATCCGCGAATTGCTGGTCACCCTCAAAGATATGGGCAAAACGATTTTCTTTTCGTCGCATATCCTCGCCGATGTCGCCGAGATTTGCACCCACATCGGCATCATCGAAGCCGGGGAAATGGTGGCGCAGGGCAGCATGGACGAAATGCAATCACAGATGATGCCGCATCGCGAAATCGTCATCACTGTGCGCAATCCAGAAGCCGCCGAAAAAGTGAAGACGCTCTTGCAAGATGTCAATGGCGTGCTTGACATCAAAGACCTAGAACCACAGGCGGGGCGCTCTCGCATTCAAATCAACTTCACCGGCGATGACGAAGGGGTTGAAGCCATCAGCCAAAAGTTGTCTGAAGGGGGGATCGCGGTTCTCGGATTCACCGAAGAAACCAAAGACCTCGAAGCGATGTTCATGCGTGTGACGAAGGGTATCGTAACCTGATGCCAAAACGAGTTTCGCAAGACTTTTGGGGTCTTATTCAAGAGCTTGTCAACACAAGCAAAGTGGTCATCGACAGGCCAAAGAACTCCCGTCATCCCGATTATCCGGAGCGCTCTTATCCGTATGATTACGGTTATCTCGCCGGAACGATGTCGCCTGATGGCGGTGGAATCGATGTCTGGGTTGGCACAGGTGATGCGCACGATGTCGTCGGCATCATCTGCACGGTTGATTTGACGCGCCGCGAGACCGAAATCATAGTTTTGCTCGGCTGCAATGACGACGAGATGCAAGCCGTTTTTGAATTTCTCGACACCGAGTCGATGGGCTGCATTTTGTTCCGCCGCCGACCGGATTAACCGCCAACTAAGGACATTAAGGATATTCATGAAACACAGAGTGTTGATCCTTTGTACCGGTAATTCATGCCGGTCGCAGATGGCCGAAGCCATCATCAACGCGAAACGGGGTGATGTGTGGGAAGCCGTCAGCGCCGGGACTGCGCCCGCCGAAGCCGTGCATCCGAAAGCGATTGCCGCCCTGCACGAAATTGGTATTGAACACTCGGGTGGCCGTCCAAAACACCTAGACACATTCATCAATCAACTGTTTGATCTCATCGTGACGGTTTGCGACGATGCGGCAGAAAATTGCCCGGTTTGGCTAGGGCAGGGACAACGTGTTCATCTCGGCTTTCCCGACCCGGCAAAGGCGACCGGCAGCGACGATGCAATCATGGCGGTCTTTCGGCAGGTGCGCGATGATATTGACGAGAAAATTATCGCCTTGTTGGATGCAGTTGCTGAAAAACCATAACACTCAGGAGGCCTAGTGGTGCGGTCACGACGGTGGCTGGCTATTCCAATTTTGCTCACAACCGCGATTGTTGTCGTATTGATGCTGCCCGTCGCCGTTGACTCGGAACTGCTCGACCCGATTTGCCGTGTCGAGCGCGTAGCGGCACAGGATGGCGACAATGCGTGTTTGCCACAAGAAGCGACATTGAGCGCACAACAACTTGACCTCATCGCGTTAGAGAGCACGAATGAAGCGCAACGCTCACAAATCTTGGCGTTAGAAGGCACACTCGCCATTTTACAATTGCCCGGTCGCAGCCCCGTGATTATCACGCAGCAAGTCGTTGTCACGCCGACACCCGACCCCGACGCCACCCAACCGGTCATCATCGTCACGGCAACACCCGCTCTAGCGACGTTAGAACGCGATGCGGGCTTCGCATTGCCGCCGACAATTGCGACATCACAAGTCGAAATTGTCGGAATTTCAGGGTTGGGCGACTTCAATGCAGAAGGCATTGAAATCCGCAACAATGGTGAGACCATCAATATCGGTGGATGGACACTGTCGGACACAAACGGCAATGTTTACACCTTCCGCGATCAATTGTTGTTTTCAGGCGCGGTTGTGACCGTCTTCACCCGTGACGGCCAAGATACCCCGGCGGCATTATTCTGGGGACGCAGTGTGCCCGTGTGGGAAATCAATGATGCCGCCATCTTGACCGACAGCGATGGCAATGTGCAGGCGACGTTGCGTATCGAGGCGGCGGATTAGATGTTTTGAACATAGAGGGAGTTTCATCTTGCAAGACCTGACTCGAATTTCACTCGTCGATTCGCCCGAAGAGGCGTTGACGCCGCGCGAGCATCGCCTAGATTTCATCGCAAATATCCTCAATCGTGGCGCGATCATCAACGGCATTCTCGCTATTATTGTGATCCTCGCTGCCGCGCTGGGCGCATTCGGTGTGCTTGGCGACACCTTCACGACTTTGCAAAATGTATCGCTCTTCCGCTCAACCGTCGCGCCGGACACAGCATCCCTGATGATAATCCTCACCATGTTGCTCAATACGAGTTTGCTGCTGGTTTTGATGACCGGCGTGTTAGCGCGTGAAGGTTGGGCTTTTATCGGCATTTGGCTGCTGGTGATTGGGAATGTCGCCGCTCTCGTCACACAAGGCTTCACACCCGGCATCATCACGATCTTGATTGGTTTATGGGCGGGCATCATCGCCGGGCGCGATGTCCGCGCCTTCCGCATGAATCCGGTCATGCTTAAAGAATTGCGCGGTCGGATGCGTGGGGTACGCGCCTTCGCTGTGCTGACGATTTATCTCGGCTTGATGAGCGGCGTGACGGTGCTGCTCTTTTTGATCTTCACGGCGCTCAATCGTTCTGAAGGGTCGGCTGCTGCGGGCGAAATCGGTCGTGTGCTCTTCATGGGCATCGTCGGCATCGAATTGCTGCTCATCATCTTCATCGCCCCGGCCTTCACGGCGGGCGCGATCACCGGCGAACGCGAACGGCAAACTTATGACCTGTTACGAACGACATTGCTGGCTAGCCCGCCCTTTGTGATTGGCAAGCTCGAGTCCGCACTGAGCTACACACTGTTACTGTTGCTTGCCGCGATCCCGTTACAGAGTATCGCCTTTCTCTTCGGCGGCGTCACCGAAGTCGAATTGTTGCTGGCCTTCATCATCTTGACCGTGACGGCGATTGCGCTGGGCACAGTCGGCATTTATTTCTCGGCGATTGCACCGCGTACCCTGTCCGCGAGTGTTCGCGCCTATACGGTCGCGCTCGTCGTCACATTCGGTATTCCCCTCGTCTTGAGTTTCATCTTGAATATCTTCACTGGGGCATTATTCGGCACCGGGACAGGCATCACCCGTTCGCCGGTGCTCGAAGGTTTGTTGGTGTATCTCGGTCTCTTTCTCGTCAGCATCAATCCCATCGCGACGGCGTTGGCTTCTCAACAACTGCTGATTGACCAACAAGTCACCGGGTTTTGGACGACGACCCTCTCAAGCAATGGCGACACCATCCCGATGGTTTCGCCGTGGATTAGCTTCACAATCATCTATCTGGCCGTGTCAACAGTGCTCATTGTGCTGGCGATTCGCCGAATGCGTAAAGTCGAAGCCTGAACCAATTGACCCATTCCACCGTATTACAGAGTAGTATACACTACAGGTCACAGGCTGTAACAATCGTCGTTACCCAACATCACACGCATTTTTTCGATGAGATTCATCTAATGCTCATCAAATGTTGTACAATAAGAATAATGTGTCGCGGGGCACAGAATCTGCTGTGCCCCGATGATTATATAGATTGAGGCAGGCATTTATGGCTTCTGTATCGCAAGTTTTACTCAAGCAACGACGCGAGGCATTCCAAGTCATTCTCAACAAGTGGGATCGCCGTTATCGTCAACAACAGGCGGTGCAATGGTTGCCGCGCAGTGTCGTACCCGGCCTCGTGTTCGGCATCGTGCTGGCCGTTATGTCGCGGACGCGCCCGCTACTGCTCCCATCTGAAATCATCATGGCGACCGTCATCGCCGCAATCGCCGGGTTGCTCGTCATGCTTTTGGCCGTTTTTTTATGGCGACGCCCGTTGCTCGTGGTCGCTCGCCGGTTTGATGATCTCTTCGGCCTGCAAGAACGCATCTCAACCGCGTGGGAACTCACCGAGCAACGTATTCACGCTAGGTTCAACCTGACGATCCATCAATTGGACGATTCATGGGATCATGCCCGGCGCATCGATGCGAGTGAGGTGCTGCGCCTACATTTCAATTGGAAGGAATGGGGGCTTGTCGCTGCGTTGATCGCGATTCTCGCTGTGTTGTTGATATTGCCCAACGCCAATGCCGAGAGCATCCTACGCGACAATCAACAACGCGCCACTATTGATGCTGCCGAAGATAATCTGCGCGAAGTGACGGAAGATGTCGCTTCCGACCCTTCATTGACAAGTGAACAACGCGAAGAATTGTTGCAAACCCTTGAACGCAGCACCGAAACCTTGCAAGAAGAAGACCTGTCGATTGAAGAAGCATTCGCTGCATTGGCCGACGCGGAAGCGGCATTGGATGCAAGCGCTCAAGACATTCAAGATCAGGTCAATTCACAGGCGAGCGCTTTTGAGCTGGCCGAGGAAGCCCTGCAACAAGAAGCGCCGGATTTGCAAAATTCGCAGCAAAACCCGAACGAAGGCAATGCGCAGGGGCAGGCTTTCCAACAATTTTTGAATAACTTGGCCGAAAATCTCGACAGCCTCAATCAACAGCAACGTCAACAAGCGGCCAATGCCTTACAAAATGCGGCACAAGCGTTGCAAAACACGAATCCTGAATTGGCCGAAGCGCTGCAAAACGCAGCCGATGCCTTACAGAACGGCGATTTAGATCAAGCTGCTGAGAGTTTGGAAGAGGCGCAAAATCAAGCACAACAAGCCCAGCAACAAGCGCAACAACAGCAACAATCGATTCAATCGTTACAACAAAATTCGCAATCGATTCAACAATCGGCCAACAGCATCAGCCAACAAGGGCAACAACAGCAAGGGCAGCAGCAACAGGGGCAGCAAGGCCAACAACAGCAAGGGCAGCAGCAACAGGGGCAGCAAGGCCAACAACAGCAGGGGCAGCAACAAGGCCAACAACAGGGGCAACAATCGATCACGGTTCCCGGTGAAGGCGAAGGACAGCTACAGCAAGGTGATGGACAACAAGGCAACCAAGCGTTGATTCAAGCCGATGGCGGTCAGAGTCAAAATCAAGCAAATTCTGCTATTCAAGGCCAGCAGAACCAACAAAGTGGCTCGGCGAGCAGCCCTGCCGCAGGTCTCGGCGCGGGTGACGGCACCGGCGGCGATGGCACCGACGCGCTCGGCCCGGCGGCAGACAATCAACCTGTGCCGCAAAACAATAACCCCGACGGGCAAGGTGAAGGACAATTTGAACAGGTCTTCGCGCCGCGTCGTGTTGGTCCCGGTCAAGGGGAGACACAAATCATCCTTGAGCCGGACACGAGCGATGTCCCGGTTGTCGAAGGCGACTTCTCCGAAAATCCCGAAGGCAATGTGACCGTGCCCTACAGCGAAGTCTTCAGCGATTACAGCGATGCGGCCAATCGTGCGCTCGACCAAGATTATATTCCGCTCGGCCTGCGCGATGTTGTCCGCGATTATTTCTCATCGCTCGAACCCGGTCAGGGCGACGATGGGCAGTAAATAAACTGTATGTTTTCCGTAGGGGCGACTCGACGGGTCGCCCTTATTGTGTGTGCTAGCAACATTTGATGGAGACACGTCACCCGATGCCCCAACGATGCCAATGCGCATTTAGCTATTCATCGATTCAAGAAACCATTGTTGTAAAAAGATCAATGGGTCTCGCAAGAAACAAGGAAATGTTCACATGACAGATGCACCACCACAAACGATTGATATTGAAGAATTTAGTCGGCTCGCCAAAGCGATTGAAGCAGAAGTCGGGCAAGTGATTGTCGGGCAGCATGAAGTTGTCCGCAGTGTACTAATTTGCATCATCGCCGGTCGGCACGCGCTGCTTGAAGGTGTGCCCGGTCTTGGCAAGACGATGCTGATTCGCACGCTGTCCGAAGCGCTTGACCTCAAATTCTCGCGCATTCAATTCACGCCGGACTTGATGCCGTCGGACATCATCGGGACGGACATTCTCGAAGAGACCGAAGATGGCCGCCGCGCCTTTCGTTTTCAAGAGGGCCCGATTTTTGCCAATCTCGTCTTAGCGGATGAAATCAACCGCGCAACGCCGAAGACACAATCGGCCCTGCTCGAAGCGATGCAAGAAAAAACCGTCACCGTCGCCAATCGTACTTACGCTCTCGACTCGCCGTTCTTCGTACTCGCGACGCAGAATCCGCTCGAAATGGAAGGGACGTATCCCTTGCCCGAAGCGCAGCTCGACCGCTTCATGTTCAAGGTGCATGTCGGCTTTCCATCGACGACCGAACTCGTGACGATTCTCGAACGCACAACCGGCTCTGATGTCGCTGCCGCACAAAAAGTCGCCGAAGGCAAGCAAATGGTCAGCATGGGCGCGTTGGCGCTCGACACACCGATAGCGAGTCATGTCAGCGAATATGTCGCCCGGCTGATTATCGCCACCCATCCCGAAAACGACACCGCGCCGGAAAAGGTCAAGCAATTCGTGCGTTACGGTTCGAGTCCGCGCGGGGCACAAGCCCTCATCATCGGCGCGAAAGTCAACGCGCTGCTTGAAGGGCGCTTCAATGTCTCGTTTGATGATGTGGAGGCGGTTGCACCGGCGGCCTTGCGGCATCGTCTGTTGTTGAACTTTGAGGGTCTCGCCGAGGGGGTCAACCCCGATGACATCATCGCCGACCTCATCGCCTCCGTGCCGAAGCAACGTGAATAGCCCGCAAAATATAAAACGCTTCAACGCAAAGGCGCAAAGGTGTTTTATGGATGAGAATGCACTAAATCGTCATATTATTGCGGTATTTTGTGTCTGTTGGCGTCTCGGCGTTGAATCTTGAGGAAACGATGGCAAGCGAACGATTATTTGACGAACGAACACAACGAAAACTCGAACAACTAATGCTCATCGCGACGCGGGTGCGTGCCGGGGCGATGAAAGGCGAACGCCGCTCGATTAAGCGCGGCACGAGTATCGAGTTCGCCGATTATCGCAATTACACCCAAGGCGATGACCTGCGTCATCTCGATTGGAATATCTATGCTCGGCTCGACCGCCCGTTCATCAAATTGCTTGAAGATGAAGAAGACCTCGCCGTGCATCTACTCATCGACACATCGGCGAGTATGGATTGGCCGCAGGACAGTGACAGCGACGAACGCAAGATGACATACGCACAGCGTTTGATGGCCGGGTTAGCATACATCTCGATGGCGAGCAACGACCGCTTGATGTTGACCGGCATCAGCGACTCCGGCTTGCAACAATTCGGCCCGGTACGTGGCCGCGGGCGCAGCATCGCGATGATGAGCTTCGTCGCCGGGTTAGAGGCGGGCGGCGTCACCGACCTCAACGACGCGCTCAAAGATTATGCGCTGCGCGGCGGTCGTCCCGGCCTTGCGATTATCATCAGCGATATGTTCTCGCCGACGGGCTTCATCGATGGGCTGAACGCCTTGCTCGGCAAAGGTTACGAAGTCGTTTTCATTCATACACTATCGCCGGACGAAATCACACCGCCGATAACCGGCGACTTGCGCCTCATCGATGTCGAAACCGGCGAACCGCAAGAAGTCTCGGTTGATTCGACAATGCGGCAGATGTACGACAATCGCTTGACGAATTGGCGCAACGATATACAGATGGAATGTCGGCGACGCGGCGCGCATTATATCCCGGTCGAGACGAGCGTCTCGTGGGAAAAACTGATTCTCTCCGACATGCGGCGTTTGGGTATTGTGAGGTAGGTATAGCGCATGGCGACAATCCCACCACCGAAAATCAATGTGCAGGGGCATTGGACATATCATGACCTCGACGCCCTGCCGGATGCACTCAAACGTTATGAATTATGGGACGGAGAACTCGTCATCATGCCTGCGCCATCGATTCGCCATCAGATGATTGTCAAGCGTTTCTTCAAACAGTTGGTCGCCTTTGACCCGGATGAGCAACGCGGTGAATATTTATTCGCACCAGCCGATGTGATTCTCGCCGGGCAATGGGTGACACAACCGAATATTTTATTCATCCGACATGAGCGTAGAGACATCATTCAATTGCAACGGATTCATGGTGCGCCGGATTTTGTCGTCGAGGTGCTGTCACCGCGTACCACACAAGATGACCGCATCCGAAAACGCAATATCTATGCCGCCGCCGGTGTGGGAGAATATCTCCTCATCGACGCCGATGGCGAAACGATTGCACAACTTGTGTTGGTGAATGGTGAATATGAAGAACGCGGCACATTCTCGCGAGGCGACACATTGGCCTCTCATATTCTTGATGGTTTTGTCGTCGATATTGAAGAGATTTTCAAAGATTTGCCGCGTGAGTAAGCACGCATAGCATTTTGAACCGAAGGGAACACATGTCATTACTGACTCCGCTCGGCTTGTTGGCCGGGTTACTCTCGATACCGATCATCCTGCTGTATATGCTGCGTTTGCGTCGTCGCGAAGTGACGATTTCGAGCACCTTTTTGTGGCAGCAAATTTTGCAGGACAACGAGGCCAATACGCCATGGCAAAAATTGCGGCGCAATTTGCTGTTGTTCTTGCAGTTGCTGATTTTGCTGCTGCTGGCCTTTGCTCTGGCACGACCGTTCGTCATCGTTCCGGCGATTAGCGCGGGCGAGATTGTCGTCTTGCTGGACGCTTCGGCGAGTATGAATGCCACCGATGTCGCTGAGGGCACACGCTTTGACGAAGCCAAGCGCCGCGCTCTTGAGATTGTCGATACGATGGGCAGCGGCGATAACATGACCATCATTCGCGTCGCTGGAATCCCGGAGGTGTTGGCCTCATCGACGAATGATCGTCTGCGTTTGCGCAATGCGATTGAGGCCGCCCAACCGAGTCAATCTAGTGCGGATTGGGGGTCTGCGTTGACGTTGACACGCGCCCGCGCTAATTCGACGGATGATTTTAACGTCGTCCTCATCAGCGACGGCGGTCTCGGCACGGCGACGAATCTGCCGACGATTCCCGGCGATTTGCGTTATATTCCGATTGGGCAATCGAGCAGCAATCTGGCCATTACCGCGCTTGCCACCCGCGAACGTCCCGGCGAAGAACCGCAGTTGTTCTCGCAAATTACCAATTATGGCGACGAAGATGCCGAAGTCATTTTCGATTTGCGGGTGGATGGCGAGTTGTTCACGGCAGAGCGCTTCACCGTCCCAGCGAATGGCGATTTGCCCATCACATCAGAAGCCTTGCCGGACGGTTTCACAATTTTGCAAGCCGGGTTGACGATACCAAGCGATTCGACGATTCCCGATTATCTCGAAGAAGACAACACCGCGTGGAGCGTGCCGTCTGGCACAACAATACGTCGCGCGTTGTTGATGTCCCCCGCGAATTTATTTCTTGAGCAGGTGCTGCGCAGTTTGCCCGGCGTTGAGTCCTTCAAGGGGGATATTAATCGTGGCTTGCCGCGTATCGAATTTGATCTTTACGTCTTCGATTCGTGGCTGCCCGACGAATTGCCGGACGGCGACTTGTTCATCGTCAATCCGCCGAGCGATACGCCGTTATTCGATGTCGGTGCAATCACATCGGCCACCGACAACATTATGCTCAAACGCGATGACCCGCGTTTGACCTTCGTCGATTTTGATGATGTCGAGATTTTGCAATTCGTGCAAATCCGCAATGCGGATTGGGCCGACGAACTCATCACGGCGGACGGCGGGCCGTTGCTCCTCGCCGGTGAGGTGGACGGGCGGCAAGTGGCGGTGATGACTTTCGATATTCACAATTCTGATTTGCCGTTGCAGATTACATGGCCGGTATTGATGTCGAATTTGATGGAGTGGTTCACACCGCGCGATGCGATTTCGGTGCCCGATGGTTTGGGTGTTGGCTCGCCACTCGCAATCCATCCGCCATTCGATGCCGAAACCGTGCGCATCACCTTGCCGGACGGCGAGACGCGCACGCTTGATGTTGACCGCGAAACACTCGTTTTCGCCGAGACGAATACGCCGGGCATCTATAGCCTAGAAGTCATGCAGGGCGACACCGTGTTGCAAAGCGCTCAATTCGCGGTCAATTTGTTCGATGCCAACGAGAGCAATATCGCGCCACTTGAAGAAATCAATCTCGGCGGCGCGACCATCACCGAAGCCGAAACCGAGGAAATCGGCCAGCGCGAATTTTGGCCGTGGCTTGCGCTCGCGGGCTTGATTATTTTGCTGATTGAGTGGTACGTCTATCACAACCGGTTGCGTGTGCCGACCGCCGGT
>RFIA01000170.1 GCA_003695675.1 Chloroflexota bacterium | reverse complement strand
GGGGCATTGCGTGCAATGCCCTGAAGGGTTTAGCAAGCTAAACCCCAACGATTGTCCCCTATTTTTGCATCAAAGCGCAAATGTCAACAGAGCCTAATTTGAAAAACCGCAAGGGCGCAAAGGTGTCATAAAGATGTACGATGCAGCGTGCTGCCGAACGACAACACGCTTGAGCCACAACGCCGCGGGTTACTTGTCGCGTGTGAGGGCGAACCCGCTCATGAATTGCTTCTGCAACAAGATGAAGACCACAAGCGGCGGAATAGTGGCGATGATCGCACCGGCCATCACCGGGCCGAAATCCGTCTGCGCACCGACTTGCAACGCATCGCGCACGCCCTGTTGAATCACTTTCTTCTCTGGGCTGTTCATGATGATGACTGGCCACAGATATTGATTCCACATATAGATGAATTGAATGACGGCCATCGCGCCGATGACATTCCACGACATCGGCACCAACACCGACCACAAAAAGCGCAGCGGAGTCGCACCGTCGAGTTGGGCGGCTTCGGCCAATTCGCCGGGGATATTGCTGAAGTGCTGCCGGAAGAGAAACGAACCGGTCGCGCTGGCGAAAAAGGGCACCGTCAACGCGAAGAATGTGTCTCCCCATCCGAGATCCGCCACAAGATTGAATAGCGGCACGATGATGATCTCGGTCGGCATGAGCAATGTCAACAACACGAAGAAGAACAAAAACCATTTGCCGGGAAAGCGAAAATAGACAAATGCCAACCCCGCCAACAACGATAAGACTGTCTTCGCCACAACGACGATCACAGCGATGAACACTGTGTTGAGGATTTGTGTGCCGAAATTGCGGTTGAACAATATATTGATGTTGCTCACCAAATCCCCGCCGGGCACGAGTCGCGGCGGATAGGTGAAGGCCTGCGCCTGTGTGAATGTCGCGAGTAATAACGCATACAGCAACGGCAAAGCCATGATGAAAATGATCACGATGAGTGTCACATGAGTCAACGGGACACTCCAATCGCGTTTGCGCTGCGGCTGTGGCATATATGTCGTCGTTTGTGAGAGGGTTTGTGTTGTATCTGCAGTCGCCATAATGGATTAACTCCCGTAAGTCACACGTCTGTCAACATAGCGGAATTGAATGATCGTGAAGCCCGCGACCAACAAGAACAAGATCAACGATTGTGCGGACGCCGACCCGGTTTTCTGAAATTCAAAGGCGTCGGTGAACAATTTGTAGATGAGCACTTCCGTTTTGCCGCGTGGCCCGCCCTGCGTCAGCGTATCCACCGCGCCGAAGATGCCGTAAAAGCCATACGTCACATTTGTGATCAGCAAGAAGAATGTGTATGGCGAAAGCAACGGGAATTTGACACGGAAGAAGCGTTGTATCGAATTGGCACCGTCGATGGAAGCAGCTTCGAGCAAATCGCCCGGCACATTCTGTAACCCGGCGATATAAAACAAAATATTGAAGCCCATATTGTTCCAAATGCCGGCAGCGATCACCACCCACGGCGCGAGGGACGAATCCGAAAACCATTGCGGGCGAATGCCGAATAGCTCAAACAACCCAAAGTTGACGAGGCCAACTTGTGGATTGAACATCGACGTGAAGATGATACCCGTCACCACTGGGGACAGCGCATACGGCCAGATGAGCAATGTGCGATAAACCCCCGCCCCGCGAATCTTCTGATTGGCGAGGTTGGCGATAAACAACGAAAGCCCCATACCAATCACGACAATCGCTAGGGTGATGCCGAATGTCATGATGAAGCTCTGTTGATAACGTCCGCTTTCGATGCCGGTGACGAGGCTGATATAATTATCCGTGCATACGAAGCGTGCATTTAACCCCAACAAGCTACGCTTCAACGACAAGCGAATGACGTTGTACATCGGCCAATACAGAAATGCGATCAAAACAACCAACGTCGGCACGAGAAACGCAAACGGCACGAGATCGCCTCGCGAAGTCAACGGGTTTTCGACCTCGCGTCGCGGTATGGCGAACTGAATCACAAAAAAGGCGAGTGTGATGAGATATACCCAAAAGCCAAACCCGACTACATCCACAATCCCATCGAAGCTGCGTTGATTGTTGAAAAAGATCGCTGCGAAGTAAAGCCCCCCACCCAAACCGGTCAATGCAACCAGTCGTTTCATGAGGGGACGTGTCGGGGGATCGTACCACGACAGCATCAACAACGAAAAGCCGATGATGATCGCCAACGGTGGAATGAATAGATAGTGCGTCATGATATTGACGATGTCGCTGGGATTGATGACGCCGACGAGCAACGCGCTGCCGGTGAAGGTTCGCTGCCCATCTGTCACCCATGTTGAAAGGAAAAATGTCAGCAGGGCGACAATTGCCAGCACGATGCCCACGACTTCGGCCAGCGAAAATTCGGGCAGGCGCGGCGCACCAAAACGCGCATTGCGCGTATCCGTCTCGCTAGCTTGGAACATGGCGCGTCCTTTTTGCACCCATATCCAATACGGGACGAGAAACAGCAGGCTGCTCACCAGCGCGATGCCGATCCCAAGATAGAATTGCGTACTGATGCCGCCGTCTTCGGGGATGACGAAAACACAATGTTCAAGCGGCAGCATCAATAACTGGGCCCCCAATCCACCGACAACCCCACCGGCACCGGCGCCGGTCATCGGTGAGCGTCCATAACGTGCATAGACGAGCGCTGTCGATAATCCACCGAATACAGCGCCAATCAAAAATGCAATTAAAATTGATTGCGGATGTAACAATTTTCTACCCCCACAAAGAATCTTTTTGATTACTCGTTATGCTTGAAATTATAACAAGACAACCCGAATTACTCTAATATTGGTTGAAAAGATGTGTTGAACTTTGGAACTAAAAGGATATTGAACCGCAGAGACGCAGAGGATACAGCGAATGCTCATCAAAGTATCCTTTGTGGTTTTGCCACTTTGCGCCTTTGTGTTAAATCGTTTTGCTTTTCTACTCACCACTACGCTACCTGAGTCGTTATCTCAAATTGTCACTACATCGCCTTAACAAAAATCCCGGCGAGTTATACCCGCCGGGATTGTATGCTTGTGTATATGCGACAAGTTAGTTGGCAACGGTGGCGTTGAATTCGGCCAGCGCTGCATTGGCGCGTTCGTTGGCTTCGTTCAACACATCTTCTGGTGACCGACCGCCGTCAACCATCGCCTGCGCAGCTTCTTCCACGATAGTACGCACTTCGAGGAAGTTGCCGATGAGCGCACCGGCTGTCGCTGAGTTCGGTGTGGTTTGGGTCAGTTGATCGAAAGCGGTGCGGAAGGCCGGATTTTGGTCGAACCAACCGGCGGAATTGAGTTCTTCAATGGCGCTTTCGCGAATGGGGAAGTAACCCGATGCCTGATGCCACGCTGCACCGTTTTGGGTGTTGCCGAGGAACAGCGCGAATTCAACTGCCGCTTCGAGTTCTTCTTGTGGATGCCCACCCGTGAACCACAGGCTGGCGCCGCCGATGACAACGCCGTTGCGTTCGGCATCATCAGGAATCGGGAGGAAGCCGGTGCCGAGTTCAAAACCGTTATTGGTGGCGGCTTCATTGATGTTCACGAGGTCTGCCGTGCTGGTGATGTGCATAGCGACTTGCTGGCCGGTGAAGATGGCGTCGGAGCCATTCCAGTCTTCAAGCTGGCCAGTGTAGGTATACCAGCCGTTGTCGGCGAGGGTGTCCCACCAATTGAAGACATTCAGCATGGCATCGCTGTTCAGGAAGACTTCGGTGGCGCGGTCGGCGCGGCCATTGTCGTTGTTCGCCAGCAAAGCACCTTGTTCGGCCACCCATTGCTCAACAAACCAGCCGTGCATATTCCAACCGATGCAGCCTTGCAAGTCTTGTGAAGCCATGATCGTTTCGCAAGCCTCAAGCACTTCGCCATACGTTTCGGGCGGATCGTCGGGGTCAAGCCCGGCGGCTTCAAAGATGTCGCGGTTGTAATACAGAATCGGGTTCGACGAATTGAATGGCAGACTCCATTGCACGTCGTCAACCGCGTAGTAATTGCTGACCGGCGTAATCACGTCTTCGAGCGTGGCGAGTTGTTCTGGTGTCGCAATTTCTTCGACCGGGACGAAAATGCCACTGTCGAGCGCCAATTGTGTGCCGACTTCAAAAATCTGAACGATGTGCGGCGCTGTACCCTGTTGTGCGGCAAGCAAGGCACTGTTCAGATTGTCGCGGTAGCTGTTGGCGGTTTGAATTTCAACATTGATGCCCGGATTGGCAGCCATGAAATCTTGGGCAACCTGCTCAATAAAACCACCACGATTTTCATCTGTAAAGATGTGCGAGAAAACGATGGTGATCTCGTCGTCCTGCGCACCAACCGTTCCGAAAGCTAGCGCCGCAAAAAGAGCGACCAGCACGGTTACAAACAAATATTTACGTGCCATCTAAAAATCCTCCATATAGATAGTTATAGGGTAAAGCAAATTGAACTGACCAGCGACAACTATTATCGTCGGGTCGCGTTAAACGCACACACAAGAAATGTTTAAATCTTTTCCCAACTTCATGTGTGCGATTTAACATTTTCTTAAAGTTACTTTAACTCGTTTCGAGTTGGATTGCAATACCGTTTCATCACTCGTAACCTTAGTATTTTCTCATCTAGGTGGGCAGCGATTGCCTGCCGAAACATTCAGCCAAAGACCATTGATAACCGAGAACAAAACACACAAAGTGCTGTCCGTTGCTCGTATATCGCTTTGTGAATCGCTTCAGGTGATATATACTCCTGAGATACGAAGGATGGAGAGAGAGGCGGCGTGTGATGCGACCGGTTTACAACTTGACCCACAAACCCGACAAGAAAAAATCCGAACGTATGGCGACGCCACAAGCAGACGCCTCATCTACTCACGAACCGCTCGCTCAAATCGCGCAGCGTATATCACTTGACGCCGATAAGCTGACGCCAAGCGATGTGCTGCAATTGCAGCGCGTCTACGGCAATCGCTTCGTCGTTCAATTACTAGAGCATCAGCAATCCCCCTCGTCTCAAGATGTCGCACAAATTCAAACGCCTTTTGATGTACAACATCATGTTTCATCCGTTGCTAAACGCATCATTCAAAAACATCCGATTGATAAAGATTTCGTCAAAACAACATTGGCACAGACCTCCGAAGGCTTGATGGCGCTCGATATGCTTGACCGCGTGAAAGTTTACGAATATCAAACGCTCAAGTATCGTGGTGTCCCGAAGACGAGTTATGCCACAACACTACCGCACGAAGACCCACCCGTCATCTTTTTTAATGAGCCGAAAAACGCTAGCGATGAAGAGGCAACCAATACGCTCTATCACGAAGTTCAACACGCTTTTGATCCCGAAACACCGCCGCGAGACGACGACAGTGAACAAGCGCTCAAACAAGATTTGCGCAACGAAGCCAAAGTGATGAAGCTAGAAGCTGAATTCGCCATCAAAATGGGCGGCGCTTATCTGCAAGAAGCCATGAAATTTGGTTCGGTTAAGATGGAGAAGGGGCAGTATGTCGTCAATAACGAGTTGTTAGAGAAGATCGTCAAAGGGGCTTACAGCAATTACGCTAAGGAAAAACGATCCGACCGCTTTGATATGAGCAATTATGTGGCGACTGGCGTGCGCGATTTATCTGGCGATTGGTATCCATTGGAAGCCTATCAATATGACATTGATTATTCGCACAAACCCGATGTCGATGAAGATTATCTCACTAGCTATATAAAGTAACATCAGGTAGATGGACACTCGATCTCATCATGGCGACAAAATCAAACGAACCACAATATCTCTACTTGACGACGACCGGTTGGAAGTCCGGCAAGCCGCACGAAATCGAAATCTGGTTTGTCATGCACGAGGGGCGCTATTATCTCGTCTCTGAACATTACGAACGGTCGCATTGGGTCATCAATATTCAGCACAATCCGGCGATCACCTTTCGCGTCGCCGAGCAAACATTCGCCGGTACAGGACGCATTGTCAACACGACCGTTGAACCCGACCTCGCAGCGCAGGTTTGCCGCTTGATGGACGCCAAATACAATTGGAGCACAGGGCTGATTGTCGAATTACAAGCACATACCTCGTAATACGCATACTGTGCTCCCTATCTTAATATGACAGCCTCCGAGTTGTTCCCCTTTATCCAGACAATTGGCTTGATTCTTCTATTTGGTTTTGAATGTATGTGTGGGCGTCTTCCATCGAAAGAAACATCAACATCTCGACACCGAATTGCTTCATCAAATCGCGGGCTAATTTCGCCATATTATTGTTGCCGACATAGATATTCTTGATGCGCGGGTCACGACCCGACCCGGGCAGCCCCTTGCCCGATTCACGAACGACTTCAAGCATCTCGGAAAAGGATGTCGTCATTTGACGAACATCAAGAATACGATACAACATTTCGTCGGCGGCATCTGCAATCTCGGCGGACTGCTTGTAAATTGAGCGGGCGATTTCGCCGTCAACATGACCTGTGATTGTGACAAGAATAATGGGTTGGCCATCCAAACGTTCAACAGTACCGGACACGACATATCTCCTTAACGATTGTTTGATGATTATAAGACAATATGTCCTACACCATTATAATCGTAGCGGCATATTAGCGAGATTAAGAATTTTTCGCCGCTGCTCAAGTTACAAAACTGTAACAGGCTTCACTCGCCATCGTCCGGCGATGATGTTGCTGTGTTTGTGGCCGGTACTGTCGCCGTCGCGGTCAATGTCGC
>RFIA01000169.1 GCA_003695675.1 Chloroflexota bacterium | reverse complement strand
TTAACCACCTGCGGCGCTGTCTGCCTGACTCGGAATCGGACGGCAGCACAGCACGAGTTCTTTCGCGGCACGAACTTCGTCGAGGCGTTTGACCGGCGTGGTATGCGGCGCGGTGCGCAACTTCTCTGGTTCGGATTTGGCTTCGACGGCGATTTTCTTCATCGCATCGACGAATTGGTTGAGCGTCGCGAGGTCTTCAGTCTCGGTCGGTTCAATCATCAACGCCTCGTGGACGATGAGCGGGAAGTAATTCGTCGGCGGATGAATGCCGTAGTCCATCAAGCGTTTAGAGATGTCGAGCGCATGAACCTCTTCGACTCCTTCGAAGCGCCCTTCGAGGACAAACTCATGCCCACAAGCGCGATTGTAGGGAATATGATAGGCATCGCTCAATTTGACGCGCAGGTAATTGGCGTTCAAAACGGCCATGCGCGTCACATCTTTGAGGCCTTCCACGCCATTAGCGGCGATATACGCGAAGGCACGGACGTGCATCCCGAAATTGCCATGAAATGCTTTGAGCCGCCCGATTGATTTCTCCGGCATCATAAAACCATACAACGGCGGGACATCGCCCTGCTCTTCTTCAACGATGCGGACGACCGGGCCGGGCAGATACGGCTTGAGCTTGTCATTGACGGCGACCGGGCCGCTGCCGGGACCGCCGCCACCATGTGGCGTCGAAAATGTCTTATGCAAATTGTAGTGCATGACGTCGAAACCGAGTTCGCCCGGCTTGACGACGCCCATCATCGCATTCATATTCGCGCCGTCCATATACATCAAGCCACCACAATCATGAACCGCTTGGATGACTTCAAGGATATGTGCCTCGAACAGACCGAGTGTGCTCGGCACGGTAATCATCATCCCGGCGATGGTGTCGTCACAAGCGGCGCGTAACGCCTCAAGATCGACATCACCATTGGCGTCGGAAGGCAACTCAACAGCTTGATAACCGGCCATCGAAACGGTTGCCGGATTCGTGCCATGGGCGCTGTTCGGCACGAGGATTTTCGTGCGTTTGGTATCGCCACGCTCTTGATGATATTTGCGAATCATCAAGATACCGGCGAATTCACCCTGCGCACCGGCAGCAGGCACAAGACTGACAGCAGCAAAACCACTGATTTCTCGCAGCCACTCTTGCAACTGATACATCAACGCGAGCGCCCCTTGCGAACCTTCTTCATCCGTCGCCGGGTGCAAATGCGCGAAACCGGGCAAGCGTGCTGCGTCTTCATTCAAACGCGGATTGTATTTCATCGTGCATGAACCGAGCGGATAGAAGCCGGTATCGATGCCGTGATTGAGCTGACTCAAGCGTGTAAAATGGCGCACAACTTGCAGCTCGCTAACCTCCGGCAAGTCAACATCTTGGCGCAGCAGATGTTGCGGCAATTCACTTTGCGGCACATCGCAGTCCGGCAGGTTGACGCCGGTGCGTCCCGGTGAGCTGATGTCATAAATCAGAGGTTCGGTCATGACGCAGCCTCCTTCAACCCTTCGACGAGTGCGTCGATTTCTTCTTTGCTGTTGCGTTCCGTCACACAGATGAGCGTATGCTGATTGAGATATTTGTAATCGCGTCCGAGATCATAACCGCCGATGATGCCCTTCGCGATGAGATGGTCGTTGATTTCTTTGACCGGCTTCGGGCACTCGACCATAAATTCATGGAAGAACGGTTTGCTGCGGGCGACATTGTAGCCGTCAAGCGCGGCAATTTGATCCGCCGCATAATGCGCCTTGTGATAGCACAACTCAGCGACTTTGCGCAGGCCGTGTTTGCCCATCAATGACAGATAAACACACGCTGCGAGCGACATCAACCCTTGATTGGTACAAATGTTGCTCGTCGCTTTTTCGCGGCGGATGTCTTGCTCGCGCGGGCGCAATGTCATCACATAAGCGCGTTTGCCGTCGGCATCGCGGGTTTCGCCGATGATGCGCCCGGCAATTTTGCGGACATATTTCTCGCGCACGGCGAAGTAACCGAGATAAGGGCCGCCGAAGCTCAACGGAATGCCGAGTGGCTGACCTTCGCCGACAACGATGTCTGCACCGAGTTCGCCCGGCGATTTGAACAAAGCTAATGCGATTGGATTGGCGACGAAGACGAGCAACGCGCCCGCACGATGCACACGTTCGGCGAGCGTCGCAAAGTCATCGATTTGACCGAAGAAATTGGGATAACTGACGGCGAGCATCGCGGTTGTATCGTCCAGCAAATTCGCAAGGTCTTCGATGGAGCGCGGGCCGCCATCGCCGACAAATTCAACGCCTGTGCCCTGATGATATGTGCGGGCGACGGCGCGATAATGCGGATGAATCGCATTGCTGAAAACCACCTTTTTGCGTTTGCCGCGTGACGCTTCCACCGCGACCGTCACCGCCTCAGCGAGACTCGTCGCGCCATCATAATGACTCGCATTGGCCGCATCCATCCCGGTCAGCGTACACATCATGCTCTGATATTCAAAAATCGCCTGCAACGTCCCTTGACTGACTTCGGGTTGGTAAGGCGTGTAAGCCGTCAAGTATTCGCCGCGAAGCAAAATGTGATTGACCACAGATGGCACGAAATGATGATAGGCGCCGGCTCCCCGAAAGACGGCGTAATCGCCGCCATGTTCGTTCGACTCGGCAAGGCCTTGCAGCTCGGCCATGATGTCCATCTCGCTCATGGCGGGGGGAATATTCAATGCAGGGAAGCGATGTTGTTGTGGCACCGCATCGAATAAATCTTCGATTTGTTGCACGCCAATCGCCGACAGCATTTGCTGTCGTTCAGCATCGGTATGGGGTATGTAACTCATCACGCCTCCCTATGGCTAGCGGTCTTCACAATAGGCATCATAGGCGGCAGAATCCATCAAGTCATTGGCTTCACTGGCATCTTTAATCGTGAATTTGATGATCCACCCTTCGCCATACGGATCGGTATTGAGCAATTCCGGTTGGTCTTCAACGGCGTTGTTGACTTCGGTGATGGTGCCGCCGATGGGCATGTATACATCCGCCGCCGCTTTGACCGATTCGACAACGCCGAACGAGTCGCCTTTGTCGAGCGATGCGCCGACATCGGGCAATTCGACAAACACAATATCGTTCAATTGATCTTGCGCATAATCGCTGATGCCAACCGTCGCCGTGTCCCCTTCGATGCGCAGCCATTCGTCATTTTTGGTGTATTTCAAATCGTCTGGGGTTTTCCATTTGCCCATCTGTAATGACTCCTTATTATCTGTAAAATTGCCGTCTGTAAGGACACGGCATGCCATGCCCTTACGCTTCCATAAATGTCCAAAATTTTGAATGTGGCTTTTTCAAGCTATTCAGGTCTATTGACTCTAACGCAAACCATGCAAGACGTAAACAAAAAGCGCACAGATTGGTTTGCTGTGCGCTCTGTTGGTACAGACCTCCAGAGTATTCGTCTGTATGAATCCTTTTACCTGAGAGTTTCACGACCAGCCCAGCATCTGCTAGCCGCTTGCCCCTTCGGCGCCTCTTACTAAAATGAGGTCTCTCTCCATACAGGCTACTTCATGGTTGCAGTTGTCGCCCCTAATTGTAACGAAAGTTCCCACGATTGACAAATCTCAAGCGCGTTCTTCAATGGGCAGCCAGTTGAACAATGTCTCGCGCACATCGTCCGTCAAGAAAATATTGAACGAAAGATGCCCAGTTGCGTCGGCCACAATCGTCGGGCGCATAATCAGAATGCCGCTGGGTTGCAAGCC
>RFIA01000168.1 GCA_003695675.1 Chloroflexota bacterium | reverse complement strand
GGGGCATTGCGTGCAATGCCCTGAAGGGTTTAGCAAGCTAAACCCCAACGATTGTCCCCTATTTTTGCATCAAAGCGCAAATGTCAACAGAGCCTAACGTATCTCCACAGAATAGTAGGCCGTATTCAACGATAACCTCGCTCCCTCTCCGCCGTGCAGTGTGCGGAGTGGGGGCACACAATGGCGCAGTAAAGCGGGTAACAAATTGCAATGGGCGCGAGATGCCAACGATTAGGGCATGTTGTTCGGCGGGATGTCACGCAGGAGGGGATTATTGCGGTCGCGTTCCGAGAGTATTGGTTCGCGTTCGAGTCCCCACTCAATGCCGAGTTCCGGGTCGTTCCATGCGATGCCTTGTTCATCTGCGCCGCCATCATAATAATTGTTGACGACGTAAATCAGTGTACAATCGGTCAGCGCGAGGAAGCCATGTGCAACCCCCACCGGAATGAACAGGCCGATATTGTTCTCCGGCCCGATGTCAATCGTTGTCGCGACGCGATGCGTCGGGGATGCCGGGCGCATATCGACTAGCGCGACCCGAATCGTGCCAGCCGCGACTGTCCAATAATCGATTTGATGATGGTGATAATGGACACCACGCAAGACCCCGGCCACGCTGTCGGAACGATTGCTCTGAATTCGTTCCCAACTCACTTGTGGAAACCACTCGCGGCGAAAGATTTCGGCAAAGCGGCCCCGTTCGTCGGCGAAAGATTTGAATGGTACATAGTACACATCGGCGATAGTTTCTAACGGCTGCACAGGGGACGGCGGCTGTTGACTCATGCGCTATACTCTCTTTGATATTGAAGTGAATATCGCCGATTGTAATGAAAAGGCGTTAAATCGCCAAGCCACAAAGACCGCCAAGATTTCTTCGGCGTCTGCGGTGTCAATCGGCTGTGCCAAACTATCATTATGGAAGCTGCTATCTTATTCCCATTGCCAAATCCTTAATTTATCCTTTATACTATGTTATGAGAAGGGGGGCATCCGAGCAAGTTGCTCTTAAGGATGCAAATGAGACCGCGACCCGCCATTGGGTCGTGGTTTTATTTTTTTTGAGGCACAGCGTCGCTCAATCGTAGGGCAACCGTTCTTTACAACGCACAAAATCCGAATATGATTCATAATAGTTACCGGCTGATGGTGTAGCGTATTGGCTGCCCGTCGGTAACAGCCTCGCTTAGGGAAGGAAAGCTCCAAATGTCGAAACAACAGATCATAACAATCATTCTCATCAGCCTAGTGTTGATGAGTATATCCATCATCGCTTTTGCACAAGAGACAACGATCACTTTTGATCAGGTCGTCACCGGTGAAATCACGAACGACAACCCGGCTGTACGCTATCAATTTCAAGGCACCGCCGGTGATGTCATCAGCATCAGCATGACCGCCACACAGCAAGGACTCGACAGTTATCTCAATCTGCTTGATGCAAACGGCAACGTTATCTTCCGCGACGATGATAGCGGGGGCAACCTCAACTCCTTGCTCGGCCCGTTCACATTGCCCGCAGACGGCGTTTACACCATCGAAGCAACGCGCTGCTGTCCGCCTGTCGGCCCACAAGGAAGCACCGGCCCGTATGAGCTGCGTCTGATGCGGACAAAGTTGAATGTCGTTTCGCTTGATGAACGCATTACCGTTGATCTGACTGATGCCGAGTCGTCGGTGGCTTTCGCGCTTGATGCCGACTCAGTTGGTGATGTATTGCGCATCGCGGCCAGCAAAATTGCGGGCGATGCCGACTTCTTCATAGAAGTGCGCGACCCGCAGGGCATGAACATTAATGGCGGCGGCACATTCGGCGAAATGACGCAGTTCACAGTTGAACCCATCATCATCAATCAGAGTGGACGCTACCTCATCAACATTCGGCGGCAATCGACTGACCAATTCGGCGCCCCCGAAACTGACTCTGTGCGCTTGTCCTTCATTGTCAGTCAACCCACCATCCAACCGCTTCAACTCGGCGAGACGGTTAGCGGCGTCATCGATGACCAGAATCCGTCGGCATATTACGCATTCAACGCCACGGCAAGCGACCTGTTACGGATGACCGGCGCCGAGACGGTCGGGTCACAAGCCTTTGAAGTGGTACTTTACGGGCCAGACGGTTTCAGCATCACCGGTGCAGCCACACCGTTCACCGATACGCCCGGCCAATTCACCGTTGACCCGGTGCAAATTTTCGAGGGGGGGCAGCACCTCGCAATTGTGCGTCGCATTTCGGTTGAAGGCCCTGTTGTAAGCGGTGTGAGCGAATACACATTTACCATATCACCTTCGCAGACCGCTTTTTTGCAACCGGGCATCGAAATCACAGATACGGTCGGGGGCGATCAAAACTTTGAAAAAGTCTTCCGCTTTGACGGTGTAGAAGGGCAAACGATTCGTATCACTTTGCGCAGTGTGAACAACAACTACGCTCCCGGTCTGAATGTTCAGGGGCCGGGCAATGGTATGCCGGGCTTTGAACCAGCCTTTGACATGGGCATGGGCGGTGGTGGCGATAGCAGCTTCATCGTCGGGATGAACGGCGGTATTCCGGCAACCGCCACGTATGAAGTCACATTGCCCGCGACTGGGACGTATCTGTTCCGCGTCAACAACGGGATGTTCAGCCCCAGTGGGCCGCTGTCCGGGATGTTCGGATTGTTGGTGGAAGTGCTCTGACGCACAACGTAGCTCACAAAACGATGTACTATCGGGCGACTCATCATTGAGTCGCCCTTGTGGTTTATGTCGGCAAGCTCAATATGCTAATCTACGAGTTCAGGGTCGAAGGCATCGCGCAGGCCGTCGCCAAGCACATACAAACACAATACCGTGATGAAGATCATCAGGCCGGAAATGGTCGCCATGTGTGGCCCAGTGCGGAAGAAGTCTTGCGCGTTGGTCAGCATATTGCCCCAAGTCGGTGTTGGTGGTAGCACGCCGAGACTGAAAAAACTCAACACCGATTCGACCAAAATCAAATTGCCGATGCCGCGTGTCAAGACGACAGTTAAGATCGAGAGGAGATTCGGGAAAATATGGACGAACATAATGCGCCATGGGGTCGCCCCTAACGCCTCGGCGCTGATGATGTACTCCTGATGGCGCAGCGCTATCGTTTGCCCACGCATCAAGCGCGTTCCCCCCGTCCAACCCACTAATGCCAGCACGAGAATCAACGATTGTGCCGACGGTCGCAGGATGACCGTGATCAAAATCAGCAAGTAAAGCGAGGGAATCGAGTCGAGCGTTGTGATTGCCCAATTGATTGCGTCATCGACCGGCCCGCCAAAGTACCCAGCAACCATCCCAATCGAGACTCCAATTGCGAGTGTGATCACCGCGCCGAAGAATCCTATCGCCAGCGAAATTCGACCGCCTTGCAGCAGGCGTCCCAGATAATCACGACCGAGATCATCCGTTCCCAGAAGATGCCCAGTCTCGATAGATTCTGCCGAGAATGGCCGCATGAGTCGAATCGATGGATCCGTCAAATTGGGATCAACTTTTAGGATGTAATTGTTAATCAACGGCGCGAATACCGTGATGACGACAAGCACCGTCAACACGCTCAAACTGATCATGCTGAGCGGGTCACGACGCAAGCGACGAAAACCACGCATCCAAAATCCCTCGCTATGATACAGTTCGCGTTCGTCGAGATGAATGCGGGCAATATTCGATTTCGGATTGGTGTGCGATGCCATAACTTGCCTTCTATTATTCAAACCGGATACGCGGATCAATCGCCGCATACAACATGTCAGAGATCAAATAGCCGATGATCGTCGCGAGGCCAGCATAGATGGTCGTCGCCATCACAACTGGGAAGTCGCGTTGCAACGCCGCATTGAGTGCGGTACTGCCGACTCCAGGATAATTGAAGATGCGTTCGATAATCACCGCCCCTGCCAACAAACTTGTAATTGCTGGGCCGAGAAATGTCGCAATCGGTATCATCGCATTACGTGCCCCATGCCGAAACCATATACTGCGATTCGTCAGGCCTTTGGCGCGTGCTGTTAGGATGTAATCTTTGTTGAGGATGTCGAGCATCGACGCTCGCATGATGCGCGAGTAGGCGGCGATAAACCCGGTCGCGAAGACGAACACCGGCAGCACCATATATTCCAAGCGTTGGTAAATCGGTGGGCAACTTGGTTCCAATGTGAAGCCACACCGGTCACCAATCGGGAAAATATTCAACTGCACGCTGAAGATCAACAACAGCATAATCGACAACCAAAATGATGGTATCGCGTCGAAGGCAACCGCGATCACACGGCTGACATTGTCGAACATGCCCCCTCGCGTCACGGCGGCGATGATGCCAATTGCGATGCCGATGAGTGCGCCCAATGTGATTCCCGCAATGCTAAGTTCGAGAGTCGCTGGAAAACGTTCGGTCAAAATATCAATAACGGGACGCCCGGCGACAAACGAATTGCCGAAGTCACCGCGCAGCACCCCGCGACGAGTTCCCGGTGGGTCGGGTTCGCCGTCGCCATCCGCATCCAATTCAATGATGATCGCTGTGTCGGCAATGCCGTCGCCATCGGTATCACGCCGCATCCAATCGTCCCCCAGCAACCAGCGCACATATTGCACCGGCCACGGGTCATTGACGCCAAGCCGCGCTGCGAGACGTTCCATATCGTCAGGCGTTCTACCGGGTCGAAATGACAACGTCCGCACCGGATTGCCGGACGCGGTCATGAGTGCATACGAGAGAATGGTAATGCCCAAAAAAGTGGGGATCGCCTGAATCAGACGACGAATGATATACCGACGCATAAACGATATTATCCAATTTCCTGCAAAAATTTTCGATTAAAAATTGAGCAACAACATAGTGCACAATTCAGAGCGTTCAATAGGGGCGCAACATGTTGCGCCCCCCAGTTACTGTTGCAATTCGGCGATTGGCTTAGGACGATGGAATCGACCACGCATCAATGTTCCAACGCAACGAACGCGGACGCGGGTCATAATTGCCGACATTACCCTGTGCCACGAACGGCACCTGACGATTACCGATCAAGTAAATTGGCAAGTCATTGCGGATGATGGCCTGTGCTTGGCTGTACAATTCAAAGCGTTCAGCCTGATCACAACCCGGCAGGCTGTCTGCAGTCCTGATGAGTTCTTCAAATTCGGGATTGTTGTATGAACCGGCATTCAAACCGCCACCAACTGTGTCGGCATCGGCGCCGAGTACACCGAGTACCTCACCGGGATCGTTCGGGTCGAACGGGCCAAGGAACAGAACTACGGCGTCGAATTCTTGACTGAAAAGCAGATCGATCATGCTGGTGAATTCGATGATGTCCAAATTCATTTGGATACCCGAACGACGAAGCTGATCTTGAATCAAGACGGTGCTAGCATCGACTTCGTTATTGCCGGAGAAGGCCGTCAGTGTGAACTCAAGCGGCGTGCCCGGTTCGGCATAGAGCGCGTCTTCTGTGGCGACACGCGGTGTTTCGGGGTCGCCGTCGTCATCGACAAAACCGGCTTCATCCAACAATGCCGCCGCCGCTTCGAGGTCAAACGGCCATGGTGGCGCCGCCTCGCCATTATATGCCCACGATTGTGGCAATTCATACGAGCCAATCGGTTGGCTGACACCGTTGAACGCTCCTTCGTTCAAGGCATCGTGGTCGATGGACATCGCAATCGCCTGACGAACACGAACATCGCCCAGAATCGGGTGATGGCCTTGATCGATGGGATTGCCATCTTCGTCAACACCGTCTTGTGGGTTGGTCGGGTCGGCTAGGTTGAAGTAGAAGTAGAACCAACTGGCCGACGGCGCTTGATCAAAATTGATTTCGCCCTGCGCGCCGAGTTCCTGCAATTGTTCCAGACGGTCAATCGGAATGCTGTCGATCAAAGTGATTTGTCCGTCGAGGAATTGCTCAACCGCCACAGTTTGGTCGGCAACTTGTTTGAGTACCCACGCTTGAGGGATCACGCCGTCGAGATGGGGGTCGGGGAAGTTTTGATCGTCTAATAAGGTGACCTGTTCACCAGGGCGGAAGTTGCTGAATGTGAACACACCGGCTGTCGTCGGCGGGTCGAAGTTGTTCGGATGATCAATCGTCATGTCCGCAAAGGTCGGGTAAAGTTCTTGATAGGCGTGTGCGGGGACGACCGGCAAACCCGCAGCGACATTGAGTGCGTTGCAACTGGCACTTTCAAATGTGACGACAACGGTGTTCGGGCCGTCGGCAACAACACTTTCGATGCCGACGAGTTGTTCAAAGATGATGTTATCGACATCACCACTGGCAAGTGCGTCCCACGCATACTGCACGTCCGCCGCGGTAATCGGCGTGCCATCGCCCCATGTCCAATCGTCGCGCAGGGTGAAGGTGTATACCGTGCCGTCTTCCGACACTTCCCAATCTGTCACCAACGCGCCACTGCTGCCATTTTCTCCATTCGGCACGGGCAAGCCAGTGTCCGGGTCACCTGCGATGAAATCTGGGAACATGAAATCGGTCACATCGCCACTCGCACCATCGGCGACAAGCAACGGGTTTAGCGTGGTGATGTCGCCGCCAAAATTCGATTCGATGATTGGTGCGCCTTCGCCGGGTGGGATGTCTTGCGCGAAAACCGCAAGGGGCGCAAAAATGGCTGCGAGCATCACAAGCGCTACAGCGAGACTCAAATATTGAAATTTTCTCATCTAATACCTCTTTTCACAAAGATAAATAATTTGTCGAATATCAATCTGCCGTCTATATGGTAAGCCATGCTTAGCAGACTGTGCCACAATCTTACTGCATTTCTAGGAACGTATCAACAAATTGGTGGCAATGTGATCGCCGCGAGTCTGACACATTCGCGTCAGAAATTAACCTTAACCACGACCGCGTCGTAATAGCACACGCGGGACGCTGCGGGCTTCGTCGATGCCAAGCGCAAGGCTCATCGCGAAAAATACGGCGACGGCCGTTCCACCGCCAATAAGCGCCGTCAACAAATAACCGGCATCGTTAAGCGCCGCCACGATAATCCATCCCACAATGCCCATGCCCGCCGCAGCCAATAACGCACGCCAGACTCCATCGCGGACATAAGCATCGTTTAAGTCGCCGATGCGTCGCCGCAACAACCACCACAGCATCGCGCCTTCCCACAATGTTGTCAGCGAATTCGCCAGCGCGAGGCCGGCGAACGAGCCGTGTATCAAGCTGTTTGAGTCCCCAATAATGCGGATGAATATCACGCTGAGGATGATGTTCGCCACCATTGCGATGACGCCGATTGTGACCGGTGTACGCGTGTCAGAAAGCGCGTAGAAGGCACGCGACAACACCTCAAGCAAACTATGCCCGACGATGCCAAGCGCGAAAAATTGCAATGCCCATGCGGTCGCGGCGGTACTTTCGGCAGACCACTCGCCACGTTCAAATAACAGACCGATCACTGGTTCACCGAAGATAATCATCGCGACTGTTGCCGGGAATGACAGGAACAACACATTGCGCATCGCCCCCGCGAGACGGTCTTTGTAACCAGCCATGTCATTTTCCGCAGCCAATGTAGACAGCGACGGAAAGACTGCCGTTCCGACACTTTGCGCGATGACACCGAGCGAGAAGAACAGCAGAAACCACGCAGTATTGAGCGCGGTGTAACTGCCGCTGACCATGCCGGACGACAAAGCGACATTGACGGCGAAGTTGATTTGCACAACCGCCAAGCCGAGCACACGCGGCCCCATCAATAGCAACACCTCGCGGACGCCGGGCACACGCCAGTTGGGTAACAAGCGCAGTCGTCCGCGTAGTGAAATTAGTCCGGGCAATTGAATAGCGAGATGTAACACTGCGCCGAGTATCGTCCCCCACGCAAGGCCATAAACATTCGCACTGCCAACCTGCGCAAGGCTTTCGTCAACTGAGATGATGCGTGTGATGATGACCGCGCCGATGATGAGGCCGATATTGTTCATTGCCGGGGCTAAGGCCGCCAACACAAAGCGTTGATGCGTATTGAGAATGCCCATCATCAGGCCGCTTATGCTGAAGATAACGGGTGTAATGAGCATCAAGCGGGTCAACGAAACCGTCAAATTTTGTACATCCGGCGGCGCATTGGGGACGAGAAGTAGGGGGACAAGCCGGTCTGCCAGTAAGACGACGATAATGGCCAACAACGTCGCAATCAATGTGATGAGTGTCGTCACCGCGCTTGCCAGTCGCCATGCGTCATCTTCGCCATCTTCTCGCGACAAATATCGCGAAAAGACGGGGATGAAGGCCGACCCCAATGCCCCGCCCGCAACGAGGACGAAGATTGTTTCGGGAATGCGCTGCGCGGCATAGAAGGCGTCGAGCGCGTCGCTCGTGCCGAAAGTCGCCGAGATAATCGATGTGCGTATCAGACCGAGTACGCCACTGGCGACAAAACCAAACAGCACAATCAATGCTGCCCGCGCAATTTGTCGATTCGAGAGTGCTTTCGATTGTGTCATCGTATCTTCGTCCGTCACTGAATGGATGATGCGAATCGATGCACAGATTAGGGGCTAGTCGAGGAGATGTCAAGAGATGGAGGCCGTTGATACAGGCGTGATGAACGACATCACAGCAGCAAGAGACTTGTGCGGCATCCAAGGTGGTGTGATAAAATAGGTGTAAACATTCTTCTTGCGCGGTCGGGCCCAGCAGCTTGAAACGCAGTTGGGCAAATAACGGAGCAGGCATGATTGTTCAATACCAACATAACGACGACATACACACCGTCTCGCTTGAACGTCATGCAGATGGCACATACACGGTTGTCATTGGCGAAGATAGCCACACCGTCGAAGCACAGATGCTGCGCGATGGTGTGTGGTTGTTGTCAGTCGATGGCGTGCGAACCCGGGCGACAGTCGCCGCGCAAGGCAAGGCGCGTTTTGTGCATCTTGCTGGCCAACACATCGCGTTGACGGTGCCGGATGTGCGCAGTCGTCGACGGGCACAGTCTGGCGGCAGTGGCGATTTGACGGCGCAAATGCCGGGCCAAGTGTTGGCTGTGGCAGTCGCTGTTGGTGACACGGTAGAACGGGGGCAAACGCTTATGATTCTCGAAGCGATGAAAATGGAAATTCGCGTCAGCGCACCGATGGACGGAGTCGTCAAAAATATTTTCGTCGCTGTTGGTGACACGGTAGAACGTGGGCAAACCTTGCTGGTGATTACGCCTGACTGACGCATAATCTTGACGGAGGCTAGCAAGCCATACCCTTAGCGATTTTGCTATTTCAAATCAGCCAACATGATTATACACTTGCTGTGCGTGTAGGGTTAAGAAACATTACGACTTTTAAACAAAAATTCTAACGAACTACTGATATTATGGACATACATCTGATGGCATGTCCTGTTATAATGAGTTAAAGTTGTTTTCGCGTTGTTGTATGACATTTACAAAAGATCGATCATACATCGACCACCATTAGAGTCGATGGCGACGGAGGTAAGTTACCGTGCCAAATAACATTGAGCGCTTTACACAACGGGCGCGGCGTGTACTCAGTCTGGCACAAGAAGAGGCTGAACGGCTGCAACATAATTACATCGGCACCGAGCATTTGTTATTGGGTTTGATGCGTGAAGACGGTGGTGTTGCGGGGCGGGTTTTACGCGAACTTGGCCTCGACACACGCCGAGTCGAAGAACTCGTCGACCGCTTGGTGCAAAGTAGCCCACGCAAAATCACCGGCCAATTGGATTTGTCGCCGGGTACAAAGAAGGTTCTCGAATTGGCCGTTGACGAAGCGCGGCGTATGGGACACCACTATATCGGCACCGAGCATTTGTTGCTGGGGTTGGTGCGCCAGAATGATGGCATCGCGATTGAAGTCTTGCGACACATGGGCATCAGCCCAGACGAAGTGCGCAAGCAAACCCGCGATGTCTTGCGCGAAAGCCCGGTACAATCGAGTCGGTCGGACAAAGAGGAACGTCCGCCATTACGCGGGCCACGCACGCCACGAGGTGATAAAACGCCATTGGTTGACCAATTGGCGACCGACTTGACGCAGTTGGCGATGGACAACAAACTTGACCCGGTTGTTGGGCGCGAGATGGAAATCGAACGGGTGATACAAGTCCTCAGCCGTAGACGTAAGAATAACCCGGCGCTGATTGGCGAACCCGGCGTGGGCAAAACAGCAATTGTCGAAGGGTTGGCGCAACGTATTATCAATCGTGATGTGCCCAAGCCGCTTCTCGGTAAACGGGTTTTGCAGCTTGATGTCGGCTCGCTCGTCGCGGGTACGATGTATCGGGGACAATTTGAAGAACGACTCAAACGAGTCATCGAAGAATTGAAATCATCCGACAGTATCCTCTTCATTGATGAGGTTCACATGCTCGTCGGCGCGGGGTCTGCTGGGAGCACAGTAGATGCCGCGAATATCCTTAAACCGGCGTTGTCGCGGGGCGAATTGCAATGTATCGGCGCGACGACGCTCGACGAATATCGCAAGCATATCGAGAGCGATGCTGCGCTCGAACGACGCTTCCAACAAATTCAAGTCGAAGAACCGACGATTGAAGAAACAATCGAAATTCTTCAAGGAATCAAAGAGCCGTATGAAGATCATCACAATGTCGAAATAACCGACGACGCGATTGATTCGGCAGCGAATTTGTCGGCGCGGTATATCTCCGACCGCTTCTTGCCGGACAAGGCGATTGACTTGATCGACGAAGCTGCGGCTCGTTTACGAATGTACAAGAGTCCTGAAGCCGCATCAGTTCGCAATATTCGCAATGAGTTAGAACGAGTCGAACATGAACTCGAAGCGCTGCAACATTTCCCACTGAGCGCTGACGAAGACGATGTGGACTCGCGTCTCGAAGTGCTGCGTTCACAACGCGACAATTTGCAAGAAACACTTGACGGGCTTCAAGTCAACTGGAATCCGGAGACACAACGCCCGCGTCTTGTCTCGGAAGACATCTCGGAAGTCGTCTCGATGTGGACGGGCATTCCGGTACGCCGCATCGCCGGTGAAGAAAGCGAACGGTTGATGCAGATGGAGTCGGCATTGCATGAGCGCATCGTCGGGCAAGATGAAGCAATTGACGCGATTGCCAAAGCTGTCCGCCGTGCCCGTGCCGGTCTCAAAGACCCGAAACGCCCGATTGGGTCATTCATGTTTCTTGGCCCGACAGGTGTCGGCAAAACAGAATTGTCGAAAGTATTGGCCGAGTTTCTATTCGGTAGCGAAGAGGCGTTGATTCAACTCGATATGAGTGAATTCATGGAACGGCATTCAATTGCGCGACTCGTTGGCGCCCCGCCGGGTTATGTCGGTTATGAAGATGCCGGTCAATTGACCGAAGCGATTCGCCGCCGTCCCTATAGTATCGTTGTTTTTGACGAAATCGAGAAGGCGCATCCCGAAGCCTTCAATATGTTGCTGCAAGTGATGGAAGAAGGGCATCTGGCCGATGCACGCGGGCGTAAAGTGGACTTCCGCAATGCGATTATCATCATGACGAGCAATGTCGGTGCAGACACCATCAAGCGTGGTTCGTCACTCGGTTTTGCTTTACCGGTCGATGAAGAAATCACTGAAAAGCATGAGTACGATGAAATGCGTAAGAAGGTGATGGAAGAATTGCGCCGTGCCTTCCGGCCTGAATTCCTCAATCGCGTCGATGCGACGATAGTCTTCCGTTCGTTGAGTCGCGACGAGATCAAACAAATTGTTGATCTTGAACTTGCCAAAGTGCAAGAACGGTTGATTGAACACGCGATTACACTTGATGTTACGGAAGAGGGACGCGGATGGCTGGCCGATCAAGGTTATGACCAAGAATTCGGCGCCCGGCCATTGCGTCGTTTGATTCAAAATGAAATTGAAGATGCCTTGTCGGATGGCATTCTCTCCGGCGAGTTTAATATCGGCAACATGGTGCGAGTTGGTGTGGATGATGACGGCCAGTTGATCCTCGAAAAAGTCGAAGAAGATCAACTCGAGGCGCCGGGGGTATAAAACGCATACGACGCCAATCATCGCGGTGCGCTGTAGTGGTAGCGCATCTGCGGATATAACATGTAATCTTCGACAGGGACGGTTGCCAAATCGTTCCTGTTTTTGTTATTGCTGATGCGAAAAGCCTTCAAAATGTAGCGAACAACGTATAATCTGCTTGTTGCATCTTTTAATGACGAACCCGCGCCGTCGAACCGCGCACAATCAATTCGGGTTGTACACGCATGACGGTATCGTTGTTGTCAGAGGGGGACTTAATCAATGCAATCAAGTGGTCGATGGCGTCTTCGGCGAGGGTGTTGATGGGTTGACGAATCGTCGTCAAGCTCGGATGCACATACGATGCCATCTCGACATCATCGAAACCGGTAATCGATAGATCATCCGGCACACGCAAACCACTATCCAGCGCGGCCTTCAACGCACCGACCGCCGTCAAGTCATCGGCGGCAATCACAGCTGTCGGGCGATTTGGTTGCTCGACCAAGACCTGCATCGCTGCATAACCACCGGCCATGCCACTGCCTGCTTTTTGTATCCAGCCCGGTGCAATCTCTAAACCATTGGCTTGCATACAATGGATGAAAGCCTGCTTGCGTTCGGCAATATCGACAACCCAACCGCATTCGAGAAAGCCAATGCGCCGATGACCGAGCGCAAACAAATGCTTGAACAACATCTGAATCCCGGCGACATTGTCGATGTTAATCGTGAACAACGACGAAGGCGATGTCCCGCGACAGAGCGCGACGACTGCCGGATTATTTTCCAACGTTTCGGCGACGACAGCGTGTTCATCGTCACGTAAGTCGCCCATGACGATGAGACCGTCGAGAAAGCGTGTATCGAGGACTCGCGACATTTCGAGCGCCGTGCCCGGGTCGCTGTGGACATATCCCAGCACAATTTGATAACCTTTGTTGCGTGCGGAGTTAGAAAGCGCTTGAATCAAATTCGAGAAGAACGGATCCGCAATTTCGCGGACAATCAAGCCAATGAGATTGGAGCGCCCGCCGCGCAGTGCTTTCGCCAACGGGTTGGGCGTGAAGCCCAATTCAGCCGCGACATCGCGCACTTTTTGCCGTGTTTCTGCGCTGATAAGTTCGCTGTTCGCACCGCCATTCAACACACGCGAGACGGTACTCGGCGAGACACCGACAATCTCGGCAATGTCTCGCATGGTGACTCTGGTATGAGATTTTCCGTTGTCTTTGCGCTTCGTTGTTATTTTGTCTTTGTCCATTGCCAGTGATTTTTGGTCATGTAGTAGCCCCTGTGTTGTAGGGGCGACCCGGCGGGTCGCCCTTACGGAAACGATGTAGGTACGGTTCGCGAACCGTACCTACATGAATATTCGCGATGATAATTAGTGCATCTCAGCCGCGACAGAACCGATACCGTGTCGATAAAAATTGAATTGCACATTCGGATGCTCGGCCAACAGCGACATCGGCACGGACGTATCGACAATCTTTTTCGAGATCATCAATGTTGTCAAGCGCATTCCGAATGGATTGTCGTGCATTCCCGCGTGCCAGATCGAAACCTTTTCGGCCTTCCATGTTTCGACCGGGCCGACCGTTGCCGCTTGAGTCGGCACAAGCGCAACCTGCCCGCCGCCCGATGTCCGCGCGTTTTGGATGACGGTCATCGGGTGCAAATCTACGACACGGGTCTGCAATTTGCGATACTCAGACGGCGGTGGTGGTTCGTCAGTGTACGGTTCGGTGCGTCGTGGCGGGTCATTGAAAGCCCAATGCTTGACTTCGCCCTGACCGCCTTGCATAACGACACAGCGTACATCGTCGAAGCTTTTGCTATACGCATTGAGGTCGCCGGTCGGGAAGTGCAAATTCTCATCCGGCATTCGCAGCGCCGGGTCAATTCGATTGAAACACAGGTCGAGATCGGCTTTTGCAAATGACAACGGATGTGTGATGGGCACCGGCTCGCCATCTTCAACCCATTCATCCATGCCCCAAAAGTGAGCATCGTGCAGCTTCATCTCTAAACTGTTGACGAGACGCGCCACAAGCGGCAATTGTTCCGTCGGGCCGATGGGGCCACAAATCCCTGCTGGGTTGTCAGGGGTCGCCTGTCGCCACGCATTGATATACTCAAGCGCTTCGGCCAGATAAAAATCTTCCAGCGTGTCGTAGAATTTGACCTCGAAACCCGGTCGTGACAATTGCAGCAAATCGTCCGCTTCTAAGCGGGCCGTATCGCTGAGCAATTCTTCGTCAAGTGTGGTGTAGTCCCACCATTCCGGCGCGACTTTACTCATCGGACGTGCCACATACCCCTCCAAATGTGTGTGAGAATATTTGTTTGTCTATCCATTGTTTTATTTTGTGTTTCGTGGCGGACGACATAACATTCCTTCAGGCAGCGTTTGCACGTAGGGGGCACAAGATGCTGTGCTCCTACACACATCCATCACATTGTTGATGCGTTATTTGTCCAACCCCGCTTCGTAATCTTCATCGACCCAACATTTGTTGCCGAGTAATGCTGTGAGTGGGTCGTAGCCTGCCGCGCCAAATCCAAGATGTAAATGCCGCCGCCACCCCTCGGCATATTCAAAACGTCCGGACATTTCCCCAACTTGCCGGTTCATCGCTTCCATTTCAAGGATATACGAGTCCATTCCTTGAGATTTGTCGAGCCATTCTTTTTGTGTGCGATGTTTTGCCAGCAAGTCGCGCTTACGCGCCATCACACTCGTGACATCGACATACTGACCCGCATGGATACGACGACGCAATGGGTCTCGCAGGCCGTGCGGCATGGCATGATAAATGGCGACATCGTAGCTGTATGGTGCGACCGGTGGGATCGTCGTAAAATTCGGCATCCCACGCGCAAAAGTTGCCGTCACTGCCAATCGACAAGCATTGGTGTGATCTTCCATATAATCGACCGGCGAATGAGTCAACACAATCGTCGGTTTCGCCGTGCGCACCACCGCCGACACCCGCGCCAGCAAATTTGTATCGTACATGATTGCGAGGTCATCGACAATTGGCGGATACATGACCGCACCGGCTTCTCGCGCCGACTCCTGCGCTTCTTCCCAACGCAACCGCTTGATTTCATCATACGAGTGACTGACCGTGCCCATGCTGCCATTGGCGATATTCAAAAAATGAAGCTCAGCACCGACCTCTTTGAGCAGCAGCGCTGTGCCCATCATCGCGAATTCAATGTCATCCGGATGTGCGGCAATAACCAGCACAGAGAGTGGCGTATCGCTCATCGAGAATATCCCCCATAGGAGCAATTATAGGATGCCTTGTAAAACCCAGTAGCTTGAGTGTGCCGACAAGCGGTTATGTCTTTCAACTTTAGTTTGACAATAATAAGTGAACGACAGCGATGTTCAACCCCACCCCCTAAACCTTCGCTGCAAGCGGAGTGCCCAATCGCGCCATCATCGACAACATCCTCACAATGTCACGATTTGCCCGGTTTCCAGCGATTCGCGAGCAGCGTTTGCTACACGGACAGCGAGACGCGCCTGCTGCGGTGTGCCGACTTCGGGTGCTTTGTTGTTGCGGACACAATCGACGAAGTAAGCGATTTGCGCTTCGTACAAGTCGTCGCCTTCGGCTTCAAGCGTATAGGCGTTGCCCGCTTCGTAAACCTCTAGGGTGTTCGTGCCCGCCATCTCGACACTGACGCCGCCAGCACGAAACAGAAATTCAACCGTTCCCTTCTCGCACAAGACTTTGAGCGCCGCCGTGAACGGATAATCTGCAGGCATGAATTCGCTGCCTTCGATGAAGCCTTCAGCCTCGCCATAATCAATGATGGTATGAATATGATTCCACAAGCCCGGTTTCGCTTCATGACCGCGTGCGTAAATCGTCTTCGGTTCACCAAAGAGCCAATTGAGCGCGTCAATATCGTGAATCATCAAATCGAGCACCGCACCACCGCTCATTTCGGGTTCATGAAACCAGTCCGCCCATCCCGGTGGGACAGACAAGCGCGTCGCATTGGCCGAGAGCGGTTTGCCCAATGCGCCGCTCTGCACGGTTTCAACCAACTTGATATATTCCGGCCAAAAGCGTAACACATGCGCGATCATCAAATGACGGTCGGTTTGTTGATGTGCCTCAATCATCGCATCGCAATCGGCAACCGTGAGGCCGAACGGTTTCTCTAGCAAAATGTGTTTGCCCGCTTGCAGCGCCGCAAGTGTATATTGTTTGTGTAGATGAGTCGGCAAGGTAATGCTGATGGCATCAATCGATGAGTCGTTGATGATGGCCATATCGTCTGTCGTCGCTTCTGCACCGACCTCATTGGCCAACGCTTGTGCTTTTTCTAACGAACGCGATGACACCCGCACGACCTCAACATTATCAAGTTTGGCATAAGCGCGGGCGTGCGTCCCCCCCATGAATCCTGACCCAAGAACCCCGACTTTCATGAGTTAATCCTTTGGTACACCGAGCGACGTCAAATGGTCATACGCCGACTTCATGGCACGATTGACCTCTTCAAGTGGCGGCCATGGCTCACCCTGAAATTCAATCTCGACGGTCAATGGGCCGTTATAGCCCGCTTTTTCCATATCGGCCAGCAATTTGCTGAAGTCGATGTGGCCTTCGCCCGGCGCGGGGAAGTTCCAAACACGCCCTTCGCCCTCTTTGTCTTTCATGTGCGCATGTACCATCAAGGGCAACGCATACGGCAAATCATCCTCTGCTTTGACGCCGCCATAAAATTCGGCATTGGCCGGGTCGTAATTGATGCGCACATTGTCATGCCCGATGCGCTCAATGACGGGAACAGCATTCTTGCCCGTGTTGGTGATCTCGCCATGAATTTCGATGCCGAGCATGATGTCGCGTTCGGCTGCTGCGGCGGCGAGTTGCCCGATGTTGTCCATGAAAGCGGCTTCGTCCTCATCTTCGCTGTAATGCCCGCCGATAGCCGTGTTCATAATATCGATGCCGAGACGTTCACACAATTCAAGCGCCTGAAGCCCCTGTGCCAATCCCTCTTTGGTCGTCAAATCGGAATGCCCGCTGAGGCTGACGGCAATCAAGCCAAGCTTGTTAAGCATCCGTTGAATCTTGCCCAATGTTTTTTCGTCTGCACCAAGAGGGACATGCTCCGTCCAACCGGGCACAGCGCTTAACTCAACATAACGATAGCCGGCCCCGGCGATGCCTTCTAATGCTTCTTCAAGACTGTATGTATGATAACTGTTAGTGTGCCCGCCCAAACGATTCTTGAGTGGCATGTGGTCGCTCTCCCTAGAGTGAATAATGTGAAAATTCTTTAATAACCGCAAAGACGCAGAGGACGCAAAAGCAAGCATCTCAAAATAATTGAGACTTAACTCGATGCGCAAGGTTCGCGAATCGCCCCTACATGACATCATGAAAGGCAGTATTTAATTGTAAACCTGCATTATCACGCCCTTACAACGATCTTCGCGAGTGATCGATAAAAAATGGACGGACAGGATAAACCCATCCGTCCATATCAACGATCACGCTTTATTCAACTGACGGTTCAATCGGCCCTTGCAATTCGAGGTTCGCCCATTCCTCGCTCAACTCAAAATTCATCGCATCTTCCGCAACAGCATCGTGATCAAAATCGTTGGCGGCTTCGACGAAGAAATTCGTCACGACTTCGTCAGCGCTTAATTGCCGTTGCGTTTGCCCCAACTCAGCAACGCGATCCAAATAACTTTGCCAATTGTCCACATCGCTGAAGCCATAACCATGACCTTCGGCGTTAGTTTGGTTATAGAGGAATGCCAGTTGACGCATCGACTCAAGCGCGAGTTCGGGCGTCATCTGTTCCTGCAAGGCCGGGAATTGATTGTAAGTAATTTGCGCGGCTGCCTGTGGATTGACGCGGGCGAATTCAAGACCCATCGCCACACCACGGAAGAAACATGTCAATACAGCGACCTGATCGGGGTCTTCGAGATCGGCAGCGCGAATCGCGTATCCATTCGACGGGTCATTCGAGAATTCTGTGCCGATCAAATAACGGAAATCGAGTCCAATCGAGTCCCATTGTGCCCGTAGGCCTTCCCACGCTAGGGCGACATCGGCCTGTCCTTGATCGACCGCTTGCCCCCATTGATTACCAGCTTCGACATACGTAACGGAATCAAGTGGGATGCCCTGCTCCATCAAAATCGGATCGACAATCGGTTGCCAACCGGCTGAACCAAGCGAAATAGTCTTTCCTTCGAGATCGGCGATGGTTTGAATATCGCTGTCTGCACGCACGGCGAAATCGAAGACTTGCCCGGCGACCATCTCAAATGCAAGAATGATCGGAATATCGGCGTCAATGCTTGAGGTCAACACGCCCGGCGATGGATACCCCACATCGGCCTGACCTTCAGGCAGCAAACTCATGACATTCGCGCCACCAAGCGGGCCCGGTTCAAGCTGAACATCTAAGCCGAGTTCTTCGAAGTAGCCCATCTCAGTCGCCACCCATAACGGATAATCATCCATAACTTCGAGCGTGCCACGCGGCGAAACCCATGTAATACTTGCGGTTTCCCCCGTGCCGCATTCTACATCGTCTTGCGAGAAAACAATACCTGCCGGGACAATCGACCCGACCAGCGCGAGAATGCTCACAAGCAGCACCCAACGGAAACCCCGATTCTTAACAGTCATTCTTGAACCTCCAAATTATTTCTATTTGAACAAAACGGACAATTTGTTTTGGTGCGCAACACAATGAACAGGCCGGGTAATTAAGCTTCCCAACTTGCCCATTTTTTGCCAATTAAGAAAAAAATGACGTACATGCTGATGCCAATGGTCGCGATAATCACAATCGTCGCGAAGAAGGGTTCCATGCGTGCTAACGACGAGTAAAACACCAAACGGCTGCCGAGTCCACCACCACCACCGACCATCTCTGCACCGACCGCCGTCAGCAATCCAAAGATGCCGCCGACCATCAAACCGACGATAATCATCGGCAGAGCGAGTGGAAAACGAATTTTGATGAATAATTGCAGCGTCGTCGCGCCATAAGACCGCGCCAGCGCAATCTTTGCCATATCCGTCCGGCGAAAGCCGGTCGCCGAATTAATCATCACCATCGGGCCGACGGCGAGTGCGACGGCGACGATACGTGGTTCAAGACCGAAGCCAAGTTTGAGGACGAGCAACGGCACCAACGCCAACATCGGTGTCGTCACGAGGATGATGATGTAAGGCGTGATGATTTTCTCGATGAATGGTATTTGTGTGATGACCGCCGCGAGAACGATGCCGATGACGGCGCCGATTGAATACCCGATAGCCAACTCTTGCAACGTGATGAGAATATGCGGGCCGATGACGTCAAAACTTTCGACCAATGCAGTGAAAATCTTGCTCGGCGCGGGTAAAATGTAATTCGGCACATTGAACAGGCGCACAAGCACTTCGCTGCCGCCGACAATCGCGACCGCAACCGCCAGAATGATGAGCGCTTCGCGCATATTCTTCGCAGTCGGCGGCTTCGTCAGCGATGTCCAGTCGATGAAACCTTCTTCAGCGACATTGACAGTGCTTTCTTTTTTGTCAAAATCTGGAATCTTTTCGATCAGTTGGTCAGCCATCAGCGTGTTGTTCCACCTCTATACTGGCATAAATGATGTCTTTAATTTCTTTAGTTGCTTCCATGAAGTACGGCGTCATCTGCATATCGAGATGACGGGGGCGCGGCAAATCCACTTTGAATTCCCGCGTCAAACGACCGGGACGCGGCGACATAACGAGAATGCGGTCGGCCAAGAACAATGCTTCGGTGATGCTGTGGGTGACAAAGACGATGGTTTTTTGATTTTCTGTCCACAGCTTCAACAACAACAGATTCATCTCATCGCGGGTGAAGGCGTCCAACGCGCCGAATGGTTCATCCATCAACATCACCGATGGGTCGAATGAGAGACAGCGCACGAGCGAGGCACGCTGCTGCATCCCACCAGAAAGCTCGCGCGGGTATTTATTCTCGAACCCAGCGAGGCCGACGGTTTCCAAAAGATGTTGAATACGGTCACGATAATCATTGGGATTCAATTTCTTGATCTCGAACGGAAATTCGATATTCTTGATGAGATTGCGCCATGGCAGCAAATTGGCTTCTTGAAAGATCATCCCGATTTCAGGATGCGGCCCCTTCACAGGCACATCATCGAGATAAACGGTGCCCGATGTGAGGGGATGCAAGCCGCTTAATGCCCACAACAATGTCGTCTTGCCGCAACCGCTCGGCCCGACGACACACACGAGTTCGCGTTCTTGAATATCAGACGAGAAGTTATCGAGCGCATGAACATAACCGGACTGCGTTTCATAAACTTTCGATGCACTATCGATTTTGATTTTTGCTTTGCCGTTTGCAGTGTCAGCAGACACGGGAGTCCTCTCTGGTTTGTCACGTTATTTAACGCGGTATTTAATTTGTAGGTTGTAGGGACACGGTATGCCCTGCTCCTGCTAGGTTGTTATTCGTCGTCTTCGCTGCGTTTGCCGAACCACAAGTCCGGGTCTTTGAACACCATGTATTCGACCGGCATCCCGTTTTTCTTGACATACGCAATCGTCAAATTCTCATCGACCTCGAATGGCTCGATTAAGATTTCAACGCCTTCAAGCAATTTCGGGAAGTCCTCGGCTTTGACACGATAAGCGACATGCGGCAAATTGACGACCTCCCATTTGCAGGGGGTGTCCGGTTCAAAGCGCAAGAATTCGACGCGGTATTTATGATTGCGGGGATTCGTCACCCATACTCGTGTGGACTCAACCCAATCTTCATCGGGTTGTTTGTCATCAGTGGGGATGCCAACGTGGTCAAAAATCAGTTCAACATCGTCCATAAGTCAAACAGCTTTCAAAAATGGTTGTAATTTCTTGAAGAATCGTGTTACAGTTTTTATGCAAACGTGTGCGTGCATTCGATTGCATATAAATTACCAGACATTCAGAAGCCTGTCAACAAATTCGCAATGGCGGGTTATGCGTGGGTTATGCGTATAGTAGATTTGTCATTTTTATAGCGGACAGCATACTGTATGAATTCGGTCGTAAGGACGCGATATATCGTGTCCGTTTCATCTGTTGTTGTGACAGATTCGTTCCAAAATCCGAATGTCCCTAACGATTGATGATTAAGGAGACATGAGGCCAACGAGGGAGACAAGATGTACGACATTCTCATCACCGGCGGGCGCGTCATCGATGGCACAGGGTCGCCGTGGTATCGGGCCGATATCGCGATTATGGACAATCGTATCGTCGCCGTTGGCAAGTTGGCTGATAGCAGTGCGCATCACACGATTGATGCCGATGACCGTGTAGTCTGCCCCGGTTTTATTGATATGCACACCCATTCTGACTTGCAACCGTTGGCGCACCCGCTTCAAGAGTGCAAAATTCGTCAAGGTGTGACGACTGAACTCATCGGGCACGACGGTCTTGGACTAGCGCCGATCACACCGCAAACCGCAGCGATTCTGCAAGAGCAACTCGCCGGGTGGAATGGCCGCCCGGATGTGGCGTGGGATTGGCACACGGCGACGATGTATCTCGACCGCTTTGAGGAAACGACCGCCGTCAATGTCGCGTGGCTTGTGCCGCATGGTACGGTGCGGATGCTTGTGATGGGTGAGGATAATCGTGCGCCGACCGATGATGAAATGCAAGCGATGTGTCACATCATCACGCAATGTATGCGCGAAGGCGCTGTCGGTCTCTCGACCGGATTGACATACTCGCCGTGTATGTTCGCGACGGATGACGAAATGGTCACGCTTTGTGAAACCCTGCAACCGTTCAACGGTTTCTATTGCCCACATCATCGCAATTATGGCAGCGAGGCGCTCAAAGCCTACGCCGACTCGATTGAAATCGCCCGCCGCGCAAATGTCCCGGTACATTTGACACATTGTCATCTCGGTTATCCCAACAACAAAGGCCGTGCTCCCGAATTATTAGCGAATATCGACGCCGCCCGCGCCGATGGCGTTGAAGTCACGATGGACACCTATCCCTATCTCGCAGGCAGCACGTATCTGCACGCCTTTTTGCCGAGTTGGATGCACGATGGTGGTAGCGAAGCGATACTCGCCCGTTTGCAATCCACCGATTTACACGACCGCCTGCGTCATGATATGGAAGTCGTCGGGTCAGACGGTTTCAACGGTATCCCCATGGGGTGGGAGATGATACAAATTAGCGGCATCATGGACGGCGAGGCTGACCCGTCCCTCGTTGGGATGTATCTGCCGGAGGCGGCGGCACGTGCGGGCAAATCGCCGTTTGAGTTTTTCGTCGAGTTGTTGCTTCAATCGCGTTTGAGTGTGTCGTGCCTCGCGCATATCGGCAACGAAGAAAATGTGCAGACGATTTTGCAACATCCGGCGCACACAGTCGGCAGTGATGGCATTCTCGTCGGTGAGCGACCGCATCCGCGCGGATGGGGCACGCACGTCAAATTCTTGGCGCATTATGTGCGCGATATGGGATTGCTCAGTTGGGAAGAGGGTATCCGCAAGATGACGTCGGCGGCTGCGCGACGCATCGGCGCGATTGACCGCGGCATCATCCGACCGGGTATGATGGCGGATATTGTCGTCTTCGATGCCGATACGTTACGCGACACAGCCACGTATGACAACCCGCGCAGTTATCCTGAAGGCGTGCATCATGTCATCGTCAACGGCATACCTGTTGTCGCCGGCGCACAAGTCACCGGCGCGACACCGGGCCGCCCCTTGCGTTCGCCTTACGGTCGCCAACCGGAACGGATGACGACGTTGGTTTATTGAGAAAACAAACAAAAACCAAAATAAATTTTACGTAAGGATTGTTTATGACCGAGACGCAAAAAATTCGTACATTGACCGGCGATGTCGCGCCTAGCGATTTGGGACGGACACTCATCCACGAACATTTATGTGTCGATTGGGGCGAGATGTTGGGGCGGCCAAAAGTGCTCGATTTCGAGTTTGACGACATGGTGCAAAAGATGGTCGCCAAAATGGAGGAACTACATGCGGCGGGCATCAGTGCGATGGTCGAATGCACACCGATTGGCTGTGGCCGTTACATCGATTTGTTCAAAGAAGTGGCGCTGCGCGGCCCGGTCAAGATTATCGCGAGTACCGGATTTTTTCATGAGTCGTGGTGTCCGATTCACCCGATTGGTCGCGCCCTCGACCTCGACGCGCTGGTCGATTTGTTCAGCCGCGAAATCACCGAAGGCATGGGCGATACACTCGTTAAAGCGGGCATCATCAAATGCGCGACAGGTGAAGGCCGCATCTCTGAGAACGAGGAGAAGATGCTGCGGGCGTCGGCACGGGCGCACAAAGCCACCGGCTGCCCGATCATCACGCACACGACGAATGGCATGGGTCTCGAACAACTCGACATTTTTGAGAGCGAGGGCGTCTCGCCGGAAGAGGTCATCGTCAGTCATATCGGATTTGAAGAAGACCCGCTTGATTATTCGGAGCAGATGCTCAAGCGCGGCGCGAACATCAGCTTCGACCGCATCGGCATGAAAATCTTTTTCGATGATGACCATTGGGTGCGCGTCATCGGCAATGCCATCAACAAAGGCTACGTCAATCAGGTGATGATGAGTCATGACGCGGCGGTTTTCGTCTATGGGCTTGAGGAAGCCTCCGGCGAGAATGTCTTCGACGATTACACCTACATCTCGCGAGTCTTTTTACCGAAATTGCAGCGCGAAGCTGGTGTCACCGATGAGCAAATCAGCATCATGATGGAAGACAATCCACAGCGTGTGTTGACGTTTCGTGATTAAAAGGGTATCGAGGAGGTTGGACGCGGCAAAGATGAAAACAATAATGTTTGTCACTTCCGTGATTGCGCTAGCAGCAGTTTTTGTGACGCCGGTGAATGCGCAATTCCCGCTCGAGATTGAGGTAATACGCGATCTGCCTTATACGATTCCGTTAAATGATGATGCCAACGAACAGCTGCTCGATGTCTATGCCCCGACTGTCGATGGGGATTGGCCTGCTGTTATCATGTTCCATGGCGGTAGTGGGACAAAAAATATTGAGCCGATGGTTGAACTCAGCCGGATGATTGCGGAACGAGGCGCAGTCGTCTTCAATGCGAATATCTTGCGCGGAGACGGTGCTCAATTGTATCGCAGGCATGAAAATGGTGCGGGTGTCCGGCAATTTATCGAAGAAGGTGTCTGTGCTGTACGCTTTGCCCGTGCGATGGTTGCGGAATATGGTGGTAGTGGAGATCGGGTGATCATTTTTGGTCACTCGGGTGGTGGCTATGTCGGATTGTGGGTTTCACTTGTCGGCGATAGTGCTTCGGAAGTATGGGATACATTTGCCGCGACACGCAACGGCCCCTCTCAACAAGTCGAATGCGTCGCGAATAATGATGTTTCAGTGAGACCTGATGCTATGATCGGGTATGCTGGTGCCTATGTGTTTTTCGATCAAGATCAATTTGTGGAAGATGATCCTGAATTACAGCAAGTTATCACTCCACGTACCTACATTGGGGGCAATCCTGATCTCGTGTTGCGTTTCATTCTGGGGCGGCAGGATCGCCTCATGCCCGATTTTGCCGTTGAATGGACGGAGCAACTTTACAATGATCTGGCTGACGCTGGATACAATATTACGTGGACTGTCCTTGAAGGTGAGCACATGTTCCCGACGGATACACCCGCCATTGATTCATTAATGGCCGTTATTGGGGAAGTATTGTAGGCGCGAGACATTTCTCGCCCCTCCGTAGAAGTATTTGTTTAAGGCAAAGACGCAGAGACGCAGACGTTCGTAGAGGGGGGAAGGACTGCTCTGCGTTCTCTGCGACTTTGCGATAATGATTTCCTTGAAGCGAGATGTTTTGCACGTAGGGTGCGCTCCGTCCGGTCGCCCCTACAACACATCCAATATTATTGAGTGTGAAATTTATTGACAGGAGCATACTTAATCATGGAAAAGATTAAATACGCCGTCATCGGACTCGGTTGGTTTGGCGAAAAGCATTGCGAAGTCATTGACGGCCTGCCGAATGCTGAACTCTATGCGCTGAGCACACGTACACCGGAACGCCTGCAAGAAGTCGCGCAGCGCTTCGGTGTTGAGCATACCTACACCGATTATCGCGAACTTCTCGCCAATGAAGAGGTCGATGCCGTCAGCATTACGACGATGTGGGATCAACATGCGCAGCCGTCATTGGACTCGTTGGCGGCGGGCAAGCATGTCTTCCTCGAAAAGCCGATGGCCTCGACGGTCGAAGATTGTGCGGCGATTGTCGACGCGGCCAAGAAAGCATCCGGCAAATTCATGGTTGGGCATATCTGTCGTTTCAATCCGCGTTACGCCGCCGCGAAAGCCGCCATCGATGAGGGACGCATCGGCGAAATTGTCTCGATGTATGCGCGACGCAATCTGCCGCGTTGGATTGTGACCGACATCCTCAACAAAATCGGCCCGATTATCGGCGATGGCGTTCACGATACCGACTTGATGTTGTGGTACTCCGGCGCGAAAGTCGTCAGCGCGTATGCACAAACGCTGAATGTCACCGGTAAAAAATACCCCGACATCGGCGCGACGATGTATCGCTTCGACAATGGCGCGATTGGCATTCTCGAAAATGTTTGGTATCTGCCGGAAAAAACCGCCTTCCAAATCGACGAACGTATGGAAATCGTCGGCACGAAAGGCGCCATCAGCATTCACGATACGCATCCCAATTTTTCGATCACGGATGACGACGGTTGGCATTCATTGGACACGACATATTGGCCGGAGATTCATGGCATTCGTTCCGGCGCATTGCGCGAGGAATTGTTCTACTTCGTCGATTGTGTGCAGCGTAATGTCGAGCCGTCTGTCATCAGCCCGGAAGACTCGATGGCGGCGGTCGAAGCCTGCCTCGCGGCGGAAAAATCGGCTGAGACGGGTACGATTGTTATGTTGAATCAGTAATCGCCATGTCGTCGCAAGTATTCAATCCGGTTCGTATCGGTGTCATCGGGGTTGGTAATTTTGGACGCCTGCACGCGCTGACACTCGCGGGTCTCAGCGAGGCGCAGCTTGTCGGCGTCGTCGATACCAATCCGCAGCAATTAGATGCTTTGCGCGATGAATTGCCGGATGTGACGACGTGGCATAATCTCGACGACGCACTCAACGACGCCGATGCCGATGCGTGGGTGATAGCGACGCGCACCGAAACCCACATCGACATCGCCGAGAAAATTTTGCGCGACAATGATGAGTTGGCGCTGCTCATCGAGAAGCCATTGGCCGAGAATCTGATGACCGCCCGGCACATTGAGTCGCTCGTTGCGCAAAATCCGAATCGAGTCATGCTCGGTCACATTTTGTTGTACGCGACCGAAATCCGGCAAATCTTGCGCGAGATTGAACGCCGCGGCTCGTTGACGTATTTGCATTCCGTGCGGCATCGTCCGATTGCGACGTGGGATGTCTATCAGGAGAGTCCCTTTCGTTTGCTGATGATTCACGATTTGTATGTGACGTATGCGCTCGTCAACGGCGAAGAGCCGACCCGCATTGTGGGACGTGTGCATCAACGGGACGATGGCGGTTATGATCTTGCGTTGGCAGACCTCGAATGGGCAAGTGGGACGTGGGCGACCTTGACCGCCTCGTATCTGACGCCGCCGGGCATGAGTGCCGAGGGCTATGACCGGCTTGAAGTTTTTGGGCGGGGTTGGGCGGCACAGATTCATCCCGTGCCGCATCCGTTGCAGGTGTGGGCGGAACGCGCCGAGTGGCCGTTGCCACTCAATGTCGATGCCAATCCCGTCGCGCCGAGTGGCTGGCTGGCGGAAGAATTGCGTCATTTTTGCCGCGTTGTGCGTGGGACGGGCGAACCACCTCTCGGCGCGAGTTACGCCGATGCGCTGCGTATTCAAGGCTGGCTCGAACAATTGGAACAGTCGGCGTTGCGTTCAGACGAATGAGGTCGTAGGGGCGACCCGCCGGGTTGCCCCTATATGACATGAACATTAAATATAAGGACGATCATGCTAGACGAAGCGACACGCCAACAATCATTCCCATCGCTAAGCGAGATGACGTATCTCAATACCGCCGCCGAAGGCATCCCGCCGCTTGAAGTCGGTGAGGCCTTGCAAACTTATTTTCGCGATCATCAACTCGGCATGGATGGCCGCGAGTTGCATACCGCACAGCGAGAGGCGGTCAAAGCGTTGACTGCGCAATTATACGGCCTCAGTGCGGACGAAATTGGCATTTGCTCATGTAGTTCGGAAGCCTACAATCTCGCGGCGATGGCGTTGCAATTGCAAGCGGGCGACGAAGTGGTCATCAACGATCTCGACTTCCCCGCGGGCGCGACACCGTGGTTACAACCGACTTCTCCGGCGGCAGTCAAGGTGTGGCGTAATCGCGACGGCGCACTGCATATCGATGACTTGATACCGTTACTCAGCCCGAAAACACGCTTGGTGCAAGTTTCACTCGTCAGCTTCTTCAACGGATTCAAAGTCGCCCTACAACCGATGATTGAAACTGTTCGCAAATATTCGGACGCCCTCGTCTCGGTCGATGTGACACAAGCCTTGGGGCGCATCCCGCTTGATATGACCGATGTTGATCTCATCATCAGCAGTACACACAAATGGATTCTCGCGCTACACGGTGGGTGTCTCATCGGTGTGCCGGACTCACGCGCCGATGATTGGACTGTCCCCGCAGGTGGCTGGTTCAATTTGCAAGACCCATTCGGCCCGCAGCAATATGAACAAGCACACAGCCTCAAAGGTGCGGCGAGTTTCAGCGTCGGGATGCCGAATTACCCGGCGATTTACGGCATTCGTGCGGCGTTGGATTATCTTCTCGGTGTCGGGGTCGATGCAATCGCCGACGTGACGAGTGATCTCGTACAGGCGTGTTATGATGGCATTCGCGATTTGCCGATTGAATTGCTCACACCAAACGACCCGGACTCATGGGCGGGCATCATCGCTTTTCGTCATCCCAAAGCGGAACAGATTCATCAGCACTTGTTGGACAACGACATCCACATCATGGCGCACGCCGGTCGTCTGCGGGTTGCCATTCATGGTTACAATACGATGGCGGATATTGAGCATTTTCTGGAGCATCTTCATGACGCGCTCAATCAAGTTGGTTAAAAGTGAAGGTTCAATGCAAAGGCGCAGAAAGAATTTAGCGATTTTCTTGACACACTTGGCGGTTCAATGATTTTCATTATTGAGTCCTCGTGTGGTTGAGTGGGCGTTATTTTGAAATCATCTGGCGCTTTGTTGCAAATGAATCGCATTTTGCGATATAGTGTCTGTATAATCATTGTAATCGTTGCCAAATTCCCACGACACGTCAACATCAATAATCGATTCTTATGGAGGTGGCCTATAGAGAAGTTTCACATTACCATCTACAAAATATCTCAACAAAGTAAATTGATTACCATTTGGAGATGAAAAATGGCGAAAAAAATTCAACGCAATAAAGAACAAGAATATCTTCTGCATCAGAAATTGGTGAAACAATTAAACGCCGGGCAAATCTCGCGACGTGGCTTCTTGACGCGAATGTTGGCCGGTAGCCTTAGCCTCGCCGGATTGAGTGTTTTGACAGACAGCGCCGCGTTAGGCGCACCCGCACGACAAGACACCCGTCCATTGACGCCAACCTTTTACCAATGGATTGATGACCTGCATCCGGGCATTGAAAGCGTAGTCAATCCACGTTTTGACAATCTGAATTTCCAAATCGCACCAGTACAAGGCTTCGGTGTTGAACGTTTTGTCGCCGAGGCACGCAATCAAGAAAGCACGTGGGATGTCTACGTCGGCACGACGCCCTTTGTCGAGATGGTGCAATTGAAAGAATCGGGCGCGATTGAACCGTGGGATCCGTTCATCCCGCAAGAAGTCGTCGATGATATGATTCCGTCGATTCGCGAAGAAGGCATTGTCGATGGTCAACGTTGGGCATGGCCGTTCTTGCTTGATGTCATCGTACAAAGTTGGCACGCCGGTATCTTGACCGAAGCAGGTCTCGAAGATGCCCCGGCGGCGACATGGACAGAATATCTCGAACGTGCGCAAGCAATTGTTGAATCCGGTGCAGCACCTTTCGGTGCGACGTTTGATGCACGCGGTTGGCGTTCATTGGCGCCGTTCACACATAGCTTGAGCACCGATGTTTATACCGAAGAAGGTCTGTTCGACTTCCGCAGCGAACCGGCTATCGAAGCGCTTAAGTTGATGAAAGACATTATGCAATTCGCCAATCCGGACATCCTGCTTGAAGGCGCGTCGGACGGCGGTGTCAACGATACACCGGATGAAGCAGCATGGGCGGCAGAACGAGCCGGTCAGTACACCAAATATCAGAATGCCCCGATTCGTTTTGCCGAAAACTGGGTCGATCCCGACCAAGTGCGTTTGGGACCGTTACCGAGTTTCGAAGGTGGCGAAGGTTCGACTGTCTTCTGGACAACCGGTGCGGCGTTGTTCCGCTTTGGCCAGAACAAAGAAGCTGCCGCCGAGTACATGACCGAGCTCACCTACGACATGCAAATCTGGCAAGACTCGATTGCCGGTACCGAAACCGGTCGCCCGATGCAACTGCCGCCGTATCAGTCCATCTATGCCGAATGGGAAGCCAATCCTCCTGCATGGCTGCCGGACTTCGTTGGCCTCGTGCGCGGTCAGCTTGATGTCGCCAAAGCGATTCCGAATCATCTCTTTGGGTTGCAACAATTTGTCATTGGCAAGCCGGTTTGGGAAACCTTCCTCACGGACGAGGAATCTGACCCAGCAGTCGCAATGCAAAATGCGTGGGATGCGGTTCAAGCAGAGATCAACCGCGACGCATAAACTGAATGGCTCAATGTGATATTGGGGATGAGGGTGAAGTCTTCATCCTGCATGATGGGTTTTGTAAGGGCGACGCCGCGCGTCGCCCCTACGATATACCACGAATTCGAGGCGGTTCGCGAATCGCCCTTACATCACATTGGCAAATAGAACCTCTCATAATCGCAAAATACTGTTTTGGTTGAGTAGATAAAAACTTATGACGACTGTAACCGTTAAACCTGAAACCCATATCAAAAGCAAAGGTCTCCTTGCTCGCTTGCGGTTGAATGGCAATTGGCTATTTGTGCTTCCGGCATTGGTGTTCTTCATCGGGTATCAAGCCTATCCGATTCTACGCGTGTTGTGGATGAGCTTCACCGACCTGCAATATTTAAGCGGCGACCCAGCCAATTGGGTGGGGCTTAAAAATTATATTAACGCGCTCAAAGATCCACTTTTATGGCAGGGGTTGTGGCGTGCGGGACAGTTCACGCTGATGTTCTTGCCGGGCACAATCATCTTGCCGTTGTTGCTCGCCATTTTAATCGACCGGGTGCGCAATCAAAGAGTCGCGACGATTTATCGTGTCATTTTGTTGATACCGGCAGTCATTCCTAGCACACTCGTCTTCGTGCTATGGAAATGGATGTACAATTTTCAAATCGGCCCGATCAATCATATTCTCGTCAATATACTCGGTCTCTACACCATTCGGACGGCGCCCCAATGGTTGGGCGGGACGAGCCTAACACTACCCGCGATTGCCATCATGGAAGTATGGTGGGGGTTGGGGTATCACGCGCTGTTTTTCCTCGCAGGGTTGGCGTCGATCCCCAAAGAGTTGCCCGAAGCAGCACGAGTCGATGGCGCGAATGAATGGCAATTATTCTGGCACGTGACGTTGCCGCGTTTGCAACCGATTATGGCGATTCTCGTCGTGCTGCGCTTTGGTTCAGCGATGGCCGTCATCGACGAATATCTAATTCTCGGCGGCTTCAATCGGGCAACGCCGACCTATACATGGACGGTCTTCATGTACGATCAAGCCTTCAAGTCTGGCTTGTGGCGACAGGGTTTCGCCGCCGCCATCGGCATGATTGGCGCCATCGTGATGATGATTGTCGTCGCCGGGCTGTTGTGGGTCTTCCGCTCACGCGATTAAGCGTCCAACAATTTGGGTGAATGTAGAGACAGCATATATACTGTCCGCAGAAGATTGACCCGACAGACACGATACGACAAGGTTGGGCAAGAAAAACGAATCGTCTGTTCGCATATAGAAAAGAATATTGAGTATGGCTACGTTATCTCAAACACAAGCAAAATCGAAAACGGTCTATTCGCCATCGCCAGCAAAAAAACGACCGCATTGGAAAAAAGGCACGATTCTGCGACATGCTGTCATCATCATGTTTTTGCTGGTGATATTGCTGCCATTAGCGTGGGTTTTATTGCTGTCTATCAAATCGCGTCCGGATGCGTATAGCGGCAATTTGTGGCCGGAAAATTTTGACTTCACACATTATCGCTTTGTCTTTGAACAAATCGAAACCTTGCCGCGTAATTTCTTCAACAGCATCTATGTGACTGGCGGAACCGTTCTCATCACAACGGTGTCGGCGGTATTGGCCGGGTACGCGCTCGTTCACCTCAAGATACGCGGTCGGCATATCATCGTCGGGCTGTTGCTTGCGTCGCTCTACTTCCCGACTCGCGTGGTGTCGATCATTTCGATCTTCCAGATTCAAGATTTTCTCGGTCTCATCAACAGCACAAGCGGCTTGATTTTGCCGTATGTCACGCTCAATCTCGCCATTAGTGTGCTCATCATGCGCAGTATTTTTCAACAATTGCCCACAGAACTCATCGACGCGGCGCGGATTGACGGCGCTGGTGCATGGCGAACATTCTGGGTGGTCGCCTTGCCACTCGCGGTCAATGGTATTGTCGTCATCATCGTCGTCAATTTTGTGACAGCATGGGGTGAATTTCTCATCGGCTCAACGCTGACGAATGACCAGTCTGTCCGCACGATGCCGGTTGTATTGGCGTCGGCGCAGGGGGGGATGGGGCAGTGGGCATGGCCGCGTATCGCTGCGGTGTATGTCATCGTCGTCACACCGGGAATCGTCGCCTTTGCCGCCGCACAAAAATTATTCTTCAAGGGGCTGATGGAAGGCGCATTGAAGGCCTAGTGTGATATACAAGGCAGCCCTTTCAATTTTCGGACGCGACAATGCAGCTTAATTTTAAATTTGGCAAAAATCTCTCGTAGGCGCTGTTCGCGAATCGCGTCTACAGAACTCGATAGACCAAAAGCAATCGTCCCGTGCCTGAATGAGGATATATTTTCGGGCGGCTAATTATGAAAGACCATCATCATGGCGGAGAAAATTCGCGTCGGTGTGGCCGGAGTCGGTTTCATCGGTGTCATTCATGCGCGAGCATATCAACAAATTGAGAATACAGCCTTAGTCGCCATTGCGGATAAAGACATGCACAAGGCGCAGTCGCTTGCGAGTGAGTTTGGCTGCCAATCTTTCAACGATTATACCGACATGCTGAAGAGAGCGCGGCTTGATGTCGTCAGTGTGTGTTTGCCTCCGGCGCTGCACCTCCCGGCAGCAGAAGCAGCGGCACGGGCTGGTGTTCACATATTGATGGAGAAACCGATTACGCGCACTGTTGCGGAGGCGAACCAGATGATTGCGACTTGTCGTGATGCCGGTGTGCATCTGATGACCGGCTTCACCCATCGCTTTTATCCCGAAATGCGCGAGGCCAAACGTTTGATTGCAAACGGCGCGATTGGTAAGCCGTTGACCGTGCTCGACTCAATGTCGATCACGTACAATCTCGTCTTGCCGTGGTATCGTAATGCCGAGATTGCCGGGGGCGGCGTCTTCATGACGAATGCGATACACGGCTTCGACCGCGTGAGTTGGGTGCTCGACGACCACATCACACGTCTCACCGCGCAGGTGGAAGATCGGAACGGCACACAGGCCGAAGAATACGGCACAGCCATTGCGCAATTCGCGGGGGGCGCACAAGCGACATTCTTTCAACATTGGGGGGCATATCGCACGGTGATGTGCGAAATGCAAGTCTTTGGCGAAGAGGGGACGATACATGTGCGTTCATGGGACTCGCTCGAAATGATTCGCGATGGTGAACACACGATACGACATTTTTATCGTCCGGAGCAGGGTCTCGCCGAGCGTTCGATGGTCGGCATTGTCGCCGAGATTTCTGAGATGATTGCCTCCGTGCGCGAAGGTCGCCCGCCGTCGCCGTCCGGTGAGGATGGCCGCGATGCGTTGGCGCTTGTCGAGGCGACGTATCAGGCGAGCGCGACCGGTCAATGGGTTAATGTAACGCGGGACAATTGAAATTATATAGACACAATACATACCGTCCGCAATTCTGAACCAATACCTGCGTTGTGAAATAGATACCCACATTTAGGAGAGATTCCCATGCCCGACGAATTGATCTTTGAAGTATGCGTTGACTCGGTTGAGTCCGCGATTGCAGCGCAAGCGGGCGGCGCACATCGCGTCGAATTATGCGACAATCTTGTCGAAGGCGGGACGACTCCGAGCGCCGGAACCATCGCGATGGCGCGGAAGCATCTCGACATCGGTATTCAGGTCATCATTCGTCCGCGCGGTGGCGACTTTTGTTACAGCGATGTCGAATTCGAGATCATGAAATACGACATCGAACGGGCGAAACAACTCGGTGCGGATGGCGTCGTCATTGGTTTGCTCAATCCCGACGGCACAATCGATGTGGAGCGCACCCGCGAACTCGTGGATTTAGCCCGTCCGATGAATGTGACATTCCATCGCGCCTTCGACATGACTCGCGATCCACATCAAGCATTAGAAGACCTCATCAGTCTCGGCATCGACCGTGTACTCACATCCGGTCAAGAAATCTCGGTGCTTGAAGGACTCGACCTGATCATCGAACTCGTCAAGCAGGCCGATGGGCGCATCATCATCATGCCCGGCGGCGGCATCACTGAGCGCAATGTCAACAAGATCGTACAAGCGAGTGGCGTGACTGAATTCCACGCAACGAGCACAGTCAGCGCCGAAAGTGCGATGAATTATCGCAATACGCGAGTCTTCATGGGTGGCGAGTTGCGCCCGCCAGAATATTCGCGTCTCGTCACCGATGCCGGACGAGTCAAATCGTTTCTTGACGCTGTTGATATAGAGTCCTAAAGGGATACATCATGCAGCTTGTCGAGCATCCACGCGGCAGTTATCGATTCCTGACTGGTATCGCGCCATATTCATCAGGCGTCATCGCCATGCCCGATTATGAAATTGTACATGTCGTCCTGCACCCAATGCTGCCATATCAAGCGGGTTTTGAAATGGTTGACCGTTTCCTCGCCGAAGTCGGTCGTCCGCGTCAAGCATTGTGCGCCATTCAATTGCGCTCACCGCGACCCTTGTCATTTGAGGGATTCGCCGCTTTCAACGAGTCCTATCAAGTGTTATTGCAAAAGTGGGATTTGTGGGTGGACGGACTCAATCCAATCGCCCGCACGAATATCGTACCCGCAATCCGCCCACCCACAGAGCCGTCGCTGTTCGCTTTTGCGTACACTCGTCCGACGAGAGACTCGGACTCGGTGCCAACATTCATCGTTGCTGGTGCGGGGGATTTGGTCGAGCAAAGATTGTCGCCGGACGCAATCGTCCGCGCCGGTGAAACATCGGTCGATGCGTTGCGAGAAAAAGCGGCGACTGTCATGGCGACAATGCAAGCGCGTCTCGATGGGCTGCAAGTCGGTTGGGCTGATGTGACGACTGTCGATGTGTATACGATACATATCTTGCAACCCCATCTCACAGCGACAATTTTAGGCGTCATGCGACCCTCGACATTGCACGACGTACATTGGTTTTACAGCCGCCCACCGATTATCGATGTTGAATTTGAGATGGACATGCGCGGTGTGCGGCATGAAATTCGCCTGCCGACAACAAGATAAAGAATTATAAGAAATATTTTCCGCAAATCATAATGGAGCATCTCATGCGTAAACAAATCACATCCGATAAAGCTGCGCCGCCGCAAGGTGTGTACTCGCCCGCGATTGTCGCCAGTGGCCCGACACTTTATGTCTCGGGGCAGGGGCCGATTGACCCTGCATCCGGTGAATTTCGGCTCGGCACATTCGAGGAGCAAGCACGTCTGACATTCGATAATATCACGACATTGCTCGAAGCGGCGGGGACATCATGGGCGAATGTTGTGCGCGTCGGTGTCTTCTTGTCCGACCTGAGCAACTTCGGCGCGATGAACGAGATTTATCGTGAATATTTGACCGAGCCTTATCCGGCACGGACAACCGTCGCTGCCGGTCTGCCGCCGAATATGCTGATTGAGGTCGATTGTATCGCCATCGTTCCAGAATAAAATTAACCGAGCTGCATTGACGCAATGTTGGGGCTACCAACGTGCTGTGCTCCAACAAGATATTCTCTGCGTCTCTGCGGTTCAATGTTTTTGTTTTCATGAGGAGACTACCAATGCGTCTGAAAGATAAAACAGCGTTGATTACCGGCAGTGGGTCGGGTATTGGCCGGGCAATTGCCGAATTGTTCAGTGACGAGGGTGCTAGCGTCGTCATTGTCGATGTGATTGCAGAACGTGCTGCCGAACCCGCCGCGCACATTACTGAAAAAGGTGGGCAAGCGACCGCGATGACAATTGACGTCACGAAAAGCGAACAAGTCTCGCAGATGATGAAAGACACACTCGCGACTTATGGACGACTCGATATTCTTGTCAATAATGCGGCTGCGGCTGAAGGCAACGACATCATCGATGTGGAAGAAGCTGTGTGGGATGCAGACCTCGCTGTTGTGTTGAAGAGTGTTTATCTCTGCACTCGCGCCGCGTTGCCGTCGATGAAAGCACAGCGTTCCGGCGCGATTGTCAATATTGCTTCGGTCAATGGACTCGGTGCTTATGGCCACATGCCGTACAGCGCAGGCAAAGCCGGTGTGATTAACCTGACGAAAAATCTGGCCGTCACGTATGGTGAGTACAATATTCGCGTCAATGCGATTTGTCCCGGCACGATTCATACGCCGATATGGGACGAACGTGTCAAAGTTGACCCGGATATATTTGAGCGGTTGGCACGCTGGTATCCGCTAGGGCGCGTTGGTCAACCCGAAGACATCGCGAAGGCGGCGTTATTCCTCGCCTCGGACGATGCGTCATGGATAACCGGTGAAGCGCTCTCGGTCGATGGCGGATTGACCGCCGGTAGCTTCCGCATGTCGCAGGAACTCGAAGCCCGCGCCCCCGAACAAACCGGCGAGTGAGCAATAACGACGGATAGAAAATCCCCCATAGGATTGTGTCTACATCTTTCCCAAATCAGTGATTGAACTGCGGAGCGATGTAGAGAGCTTTGGCAAAGTATACTTTGCGTCGTGTGCCTCTTTACCTCTTTGCACCTTTGCATTAGATTTTTGGCGTTTTCTTGCCGAGACGACGCTTCGGTTTATCACACTTATTGGCAAAGCAACAACGTACATGCCATTTTGACCCAAAGTTTAGCAACCAATTGAATAATCTATATTAAAATGAAGTTAGTTGAATAGGTGGCTTTTGCTCGGCATGTTTCCAAAGCGAAACTGATGAGAATAATTCATGTTTTTGGTCAACATATTGCCTTATTATTTGCGCTGACACTCGTTTGCAATGTCTTCGCTTTTTATATCGACACACATGCCCCGCGTTATCGACGCATAGGCGTGGGACTCTTGCTAGGAATTGTTGCTATTGTCGCGCTGCTTATACCGATTGAACTGACGTCGAACATGGCAGTCGATGCACATTTTGTCGTCATTGTGATTGCGGTACTTGCCGGGGGTTGGCTGACGGGTGTGATTGCGTCCGCGATTGCGATTGGCGGCGCCGTAACGATACTCGACACAGGCCTCGTGAACCACATCGGTATCACGCTGACGACGCTTTTGATGACGATAGCGGCGACACGATGGCTGCAAAGCCAACAGCGATGGTCGCAGAATATCGTCTCGTCAAGTCTCGGTCTCCTCGCTGCTATCATTGCTATCGTCTGGACGTGGCCCATCTTCCCGGACAATGCGACCTACACAATCGAATCAGTCTCGATAACACTCTCAGTGTTTTCATTGGCGACGCTCTATATATGGCAGCACATACAATTTGACGAGCAAAGTCACTTAGAAAAACAACAGCAACTGCAACAAGAAGGCTATTTACTTCACGTTTCAAAAGATTTGTGGCATATATTCTTCATCATCAAAGACAAAGATGGGCGTTACTTGCTGGCGAATGATACTCTAGCGAAATTTGTCGGCTTGCAAAATAACGATGAATTAATCGGCAAAACGGTTTACGATTTCTTTCCACAAGAGGTTGCCCAACGAATCGATGCTGACGACCGGCGTATCATCGAAACCAAACAAGCACTTATCAATTATGAAGAAGAGCTTGTCAATCCTGTAACAGGCGAGACCGAGTGGCGGTTGACGACCAAAACGCCCGTCTATGATAACGATGGCGCTTGTCTTGGGTTGGTTGTCATCAGTGTTGACATCACTGAGCAAAAAAATACCGAGTCGGCATTACGCAAGCGAGAGCAGGATTATCGTGCCTTGATGGAACAAGCTGCCGATGGGATTCTACTAGCAAACGCGCAGGGCATGTATATCGATGCCAATCAACGCGCGTTGGAAATGCTTGGTTACACATTGGAAGAAATCCGCCGACTCACGGTTGCTGACATTGTTGTTGATGCAGATAAAGCCGCAACCCCCATTGAGAGGGAAGGAATGCAGGGGGGCGCTGTCACTCATGAGCGGGAAATGATTCATAAAGACGGGCATCGCATTCCCGTTGAGGTCAGCGTGGCGACACTCGCTGATGGTCGTCGTCAAGCCATCATCCGCGATATTACTGAACGATTGGAAGTCGAGCAGCATCTCAGGCGGCTTGAACAAGCGACTTTGCAAGCAGCCGACGGCATTGCGATTGTCGATGAGCAAGGCAATTTTGAATTCGTCAATCGTGCGTGGGCACACATGCACGGCTATGAAATTGATGAACTCATCGGGCAAAGTTTGTTCGTTTGTCATAACGACGAACAAATTGAAACGGATGTAGTCGCGTTACTTGGTGATCTCGTTGAGATCGGGACATTTACGGGAGAAGTCGGGCATACTCGTAAAGATGGCAGTATCTTCCCAACGACGATGACGATTACTTTACTTCACGATGATAGCGAACGCCCGGTTGGATTTATCGAAACAGCCCGCGATATTTCGGCACAAAAAGAAAAAGAGTATCAAGAACAACAAGATTTGATTTTTGCCGAAGCCTTGCGCGACGCCACATCAATTTTGCTCGAAAGCGCCTTCGATCTCGATCAAATGCTCGATCATATTTTGGCACAAATTGCCCGTGTGATTCAGTTTGATAGCGCATCGGTGATGTTGATCGAAAATGATTACGCCCGTATTGTCCGCAGTCGGGGGTTTGATGAAGCGACGCGCAAAGTGATTGAACAAATTCGCTTTCCGGTTTCCAAAGAAAAATATGATTTCGCATTGATGATTGAAACCAATCAACCGATTATCGTCAATGATGTGCGAACATTATCGGACTGGGTTGATATTGAAGAAACAAAATGGATCCGTTCCTATCTTGGTGCCCCCCTACAACATGATAATCGTGCTATCGGCTTCATCAATCTCGACAGTGCTCAACCACATGCCTTCAATAAAATTGATGCCGAACGTTTGAAAGATTTTGCAGACCGCGCCGCAATTGCTATCGAAAATGCGCGACTCTATGACAATGTGCGGCGGCGCTCTGCCGAATTGGAATCATTGCGGCAGGCAAGCCTCAGTCTCGCATCGCGCATCGATACACGTCTCGTCCTCGATACAGTGTTGGAAGGCACAATGCGGCTCTTCGATGATGCCGAAAATGCGTACATCTACCTGTATCAAAACGATAAGTTATCGTTTGGTATGATGCATTGGCGCGATGGCAGCAAAGAAGAAACGATTTATGAGCCACGACCGGACGGTATGCACTACACAGTCGCTCGTAGTGGTAAGCCTATGGTCATCAATAATCTTCGTGAGCATCCCCTCTTTGAAGATGCACCATCACAATGGAACGGCGCAACCCTTGCAATTCCATTGCGGGTGGCCGAGCATGTTGTTGGTGTGTTGCGTGTTTACTATCCACAACCGCGCATCATTAGTGAGAATGATTTGAATTTGTTGCAACAATTGGGGGATCAAGCGGCATTTGCGTTGGAAAATGCGCGTCTGTTTGAAGAGCTGCAAGAGAGTGAAGAACGCTTCCGCCAATTAGCCGAAAGTGTCAACGAAGTTTTTTGGTTATATAAAGCTGATATGAGCGAGGTTATTTATGTCAACCCGGCTTATGAGAATGTTTGGGGGCGGCCTGTACAAACAGTTTACCAGCCCGATTATCGTTTTCTTGACACTATTCATCCTGAAGATCACGATCTTGTTCTCGATCATCTGCGCAAAATCAAAGCTAATCCACATCATGTACACGAAATTGAGTTCCGTATTATTCATAGCAGCAGAAATATTCGCTGGATTCTCGCGCGAACGTTTCCCGTATGGAATGATGATGAAGTTGTGCGCGTAACGACGATTTCACAAGATGTGACGGAGCGCAAAGAGGTGCAGCAGAAAATAATCGACCTCAATGTAGAAGCTGAGCGCGTGCGGATGTTGCGTAATTTCATCAGCGATGCGTCACACGATTTGAAAACGCCGTTGCAAATTCTACTTAACAAAGTGCATCTGCTGCGACTTTCGCTTGAAGACGATAGCTACGAAAAGCACTTCGATGTTATGGTTAGGCAGATTCATCGTCTCGAACACATGATTAACAATCTGTTGATGTTATCACGACTCGACGAAGACCTCCGCGTAGATTATTCATTAGTTGATCTCAATCATGTACTTTACAACGTTATCGAAGGCTTAGAAGGGATCGCGAAACAAAAAAATATCGCGCTGGCGTTGACCGTGCCCGAAACCAGAACCCATTTTTGGGGGGATGAAAATCAATTAACCCGCGCCATAACGAATTTGGTTGAAAATGCTGTGCAATATACGCCGAATGGTGGGCAGATTGCTGTCGCCTTTGATACGACGAATGGTCAAGCTCGTATCATAATAACAGATACCGGTGTTGGGATCGAAGCGAAAGACTTGCCACATATTTTTGATCGTTTTTATCGAGCAGACAAAGCACGAGCGACAAATACTGGCGGGAGTGGCTTGGGGTTGGCTATTGTGAAGAAAATTATTGAAATGCACGACGGTGTTGTTGAAGTTTACAGTCAGCCGGGTGTGGGTAGCACATTCACCGTCACATTGCCATTAGCAAAAGACTGAGCCTCATGGGTAAAACTTGCCCGTTACAATTAGGCAGATCGATTTTGGAAAAAACACAGATAAGGGCATGTTAGAACCCCGTAGCTAACACGCCCTTATCTGTAGGAAGGAGGTCACAACAATCCACCCATAATGTCAAAATAGTATTTTTTATGGGTAGTGTCATGCTACAAATTCACTATACCATTTTGTACTCTGATTGTCTCTCAACATTTTGTTGATATTTTCTCTCGCGAGTGTCCCCTGTCCCCTTCAGTATAATAAACCGAGCTGAATGGCACGATTCAAGACATCTTTTCGCTTGTAATCGCCGGTCATTCCCATTTTTTCACCGATATTGCGGATATGCGTTTGAACGGTCACTCTGGCAATACCGAATGTTTGCGCAATTTCTGTCAGCGTATCATCTGGATAATCGACCAGTGCGCGTAATACCTGAAGTTCGCGCTCTGTGAGTTGTATCCCTTCGCCACAGCCCACTGTTTGTTCGAGCTTCATGAGTACATAATCCAGAAATTCCTCGCGGATACCCAGCGGGGGGCCACCGAATTGATGATTGACGATCCAGCCCGACGCTTGTTGCCGGGCGTTGGTCAAAACCTCTTCCCATTGTGACGAATATTTCACAAGCATATTCAGTTGCTCGTGTGCCCGTTGTCGAGTCCGCGAATCGACGAGTGGATGTTGGGCGATGACTGCAAGCAGTTCAGCAGCATCAAGTGTATAATTGCAGCGTTGGCACAACAGTGCAACCCCATGCACCAGCCAATAAAATGGCAGCACAATCGAAAGTTGTTTGCACAGTGCCAGCGCCGACTTGAAATGTTTTCTCGCTTCGCCATATTCATTGAGTTCAAGACAGGTAATTCCTAACAGTGTCCACACATAAAGTTGGCCAGACTGCAACCGAGAGTAAGTTGTTTCTTGAACCGCCGTTTCCAACAAGGATTTGGCTTCTGCATAATGCCCTTTCTCAAAAGCCGATTGTCCCAGATACGTATAACCAATAGCAGGGATGACGCCGGGATTTGAGGCCGTGCGAAAACTGTCCAACGTATCCTCAATGATCGTAATCGCAATCTCACTTCGTCCTTGTATCATGTATAAGAAGGCTAGCAGCAGACGGGTGAATGCCGTGCCGTAATGGTCGGACGGTTCGAGTGTGCTGAAAAATTGTAGGCTTTCTTCGGCATCGTGTTGTGCTTCTTCGATGTGCATCAATTCTTTCTGTTGACGAGCGTGTGCCATCAGGGTATAGGCCAGCGCATGATTGCGCCCCTGACTAACCGGAGCTTGCCGCAATTGCATGACGGCATGGCGGAAAAATTCCTCACCTTCTTGTCGCAAACCGCGTAAGAAAAAATAATAATTTAATGTATAGGCGGCTATGGCGATACGATAATAGTCTCTGTTTTCAAGCGCATAACACCATGCCTCGCGAATATTTTCGATTTCATTTTGGATTTCGATCAACACTTTTTCGGCATTCTGCCCCTCAATATCTCGGCGGCGTGTGTCGAGAAACTTCATATAATAACCCGTGTACAATTCGACGGTTTGCTCATGCGTCTTCAGGTCTTCACATAATTTTTTATAGGCATATTGCCGGACGAGATTGTATAACATTAGGCGCTGCTTTTCATTCATCGACACTAATGATTTGTCTCGCAAGGCCAAGACAATACTGTCCGATGCGCCTGAGACATGTTGCGCAGCTTTGAGGTCAAACGGCCCCCTGAAGACAGCCAATCGCTTGAAGGCTTCTTGTTCTTCGTTTGATAACAAGTCCCACGAGTGATCAAAAACATCGTTCATGCTCAGATGGCGGTCTGGAAAATCTCGCAGATGTATTTTCATGAGTTCGTCGAGTTTGGCGACAATTTCTTCGCAAGCATGGACTCGTATCCAACTGGCAGCCATGATGAGCGCCAAAGGGATGCCTTCGACGAAACGAGCAATTTGGGCGATATGCGCCAAATCTTGGGTTGTCGGCAAAAAATCTTTGTTATACCGTTGTGCGATTTGAACAAATAATTGTACAGAGGCATAATCTTCAAGATTATCGGTTGCTGTCGGCTTCGGTACAGCCAAGCCCTTTACTTCATGCACATGTTCGTTCTGAAAATTGATTCGTTCTCGCGAGGTAATCAGCATCTTGACGTGACGTGTAT
>RFIA01000167.1 GCA_003695675.1 Chloroflexota bacterium | reverse complement strand
TTGTTGTATGTGATTGAAGACCAAGATAAAAAATCCCCCGCATGTTGCAGGGGATTGAAAATGTTCGTCTAAAATCGATTCAGGCTTCGGGCGGATATTCAATCGCTTCGAGTGTCGTGACGATGACATCCCACGACGCCGGATTGTCCCATTCGACCGTGACCATTTTGCTGTCAAGTTCGGCTTTGACGGTTTTGACGCCTTCTAACTCGCTGAGTTCGTTTTCAACCGTGCGGACACATCCATCACAACCGATATTAGGTACACGAAATGTTTTGTGTTCCATAAGGCGAACAACTCCTTATAAGTGTCGATACATGTATACCATGATTATAATTCATGTCCGTTTGTTTGTCGATAACTGAACAAGACAGCGCACAAAAGAGAAGAGACGCCTTGTATACAAAACGCCTCACCCATTGACGGATGCAATTATGAAACGAGGGGGTTAAGCCTCTTCCGCTTCACGTTTGCTAGCCGCGATAATCTCATCCTGAAGATGAGACGGTACCGGCTCGTAATGACTGAATTTCATCGTGTAGATGCCACGCCCGCCAGAGATTGAGCGCAGGTTGTTTCCATAGCGCAGCATTTCGGCCAACGGCACTTGAGCGCGGACAACACTCTTGACGCCCACCGTGTCCATGCCTTGTACGCGGGCGCGTCGGGTGTTGAGGTCACTCAAGACATCGCCCATCATTGATTCAGGCACGGTGATTTCAACATCCATAATCGGTTCTTGTAAAATCGGCCCCGCGCCTGCGAAGGCTTCTTTGAAGACTTCGCGCCCGGCGATTTGGAAAGCGATGTCTTTTGAATCGACCGGGTGTTCTTTGCCGTCGAAGACGACCGCTTTGACATCGACGACCGGATACCCGGCGATGACGCCTTCTTTGAGCACACCCTGAATGCCTTTGTCGATTGACGGAATATATGTGCTTGAAATCGCACCGCCGAATACTTCAGAGTCGTATTCATAACCATTGCCGGGATTCGGCTCAACGCGCAGGTGGACTTCGGCAAATTGACCAGAGCCGCCGGATTGTTTTTTGTGGCGATACGATGTCGAATAGGTCTTCGAGATGGTTTCTTTGTATGGCACTTTGGGCATCGCCGTGTCGATACCCACGCCGAGTTTTTCCGCACGGCCAATCGCTACGGCGACGTGGACATCGCCCATGCCTTCGAGAATCGTTTGCCGCACGGCCGGGTCTTGACGCCAACGCAATGTTGGGTCGGCGGCGCACAAGTCGTTCAGAATCGGCCCCATTTTCGCGCTGTCGGCTTGTGTGCGCGGCGAGACAGCGACCATATAAAGCGGATCGGGGAAGGTGGGGGGTACAACTTGAATCGGATTGTTTTTATCGCTGAATGTGTCGCCGGTGACCGTTTTCGACAATTTTGAAACCACGCCGATGTCGCCTGCGTGCAAAACAGAAACATTCTCTTGTTCTTTGCCGCGCAACACCATCAAGGAACCGAATCGTTCTTCAGTATCTTGCGTAGCGTTGTAATAACGGGCGTCCGCATTAATTTTGCCGGAGAAGATACGAAAGTATGTCAAGGTGCCGACATAACGGTCATTGGTCGTCTTGAAGACATACGCTGCGAGCGGGCCGTCGTCGCTCAATGGCGGCTCGATGGTGGTCTCTTCGCCGTCCGCGTTTGTGATGCGTACCGGGCGGCTCGATGGCGGCGATGTATAGGCCACGAGTGCCTCTAGCAGGGGAACAGTCCCGATATTGTGGGTGGCCGATGTCACGAAGACGGGGACGGTTTTCAATTCCGGATTGCGGGCTGCACTGCGCATCCCATCGCGGATTTCTTCGTTAGATAGATCCCCTTCTTCAAAATACTTTTCGATCAAATCGTCATCGGACTCAGCGGCCGCCTCGACAAGTACCATTCGCGCTTCCTCAACGGCGTCGGCCATGTCATCTGGCAAATCGGAACGGTCTTTGCCTTCGTCATAATAGGCTTTTTGTGTGAGTAAATTGACGACACCCTTAAAGTCCGATTCCTCGCCGATAGGAATCATCACGGGGATGAATTTATAATCTGGGAAGTTTTCGCGCAGGCTGTTCAGCGCATTTTCAAAATTGGCGTTTTCGCGATCCATTTTGTTGAGCGCGACGATGATCGGTTGGCCATACTCTTGGGCATAATCGAAAGCGAGTTCCGTACCCACTTCGACACCGGAGACGGCGTCGACGATGACAATCGCCGTATCGGTGACACGAATCGCATTTTTGACTTCGCCCTGAAAATCAGTATAGCCGGGCGTATCGAGAATATTAATTTTGTGGTCATTGAATTCAATCGGGATGAGGGAGGTGGACAGCGAAATGCCGCGTGCTTGTTCGTCTTCATCCCAGTCCGAGGTGGTGTTACCTTCTTCAACCCTGCCAAGACGATTGATGGCGCCGGTATTGTAGAGCAGGGCTTCTACGAGGGAGGTTTTACCGGCGCCTTGATGACCCACCAGAGCGACATTCCTCAGATTTTCAGTTGTATATTCCTTCATGATAGATGCTGTGCGGATACGATGTGCTCAGTTTCCGCACTTACTCCTTTCTGCAAAATATATTGTCTGCAATGATACCGCAAAAATTCTATAAAGACCGCCTTAAATTGTAAGATGGGTTGATTTTAAGCCAGAGTGAATCGCTTGTCAAAAATCATTCGGTGCAATTCGATCATCTGTGGGCATGGCCTCTACCATGTGTGCGTGATACAATCCGCAATGTTTGTTCTACCTTTATCAGCAGGGATGATGACTGATGCCCGAAAAAGACTTCTTGTTCCGGGGCGAATTGGCTGAACTCGACCCCGATGTTGCTGAATTGATACGACACGAAACCGCCCGTCAACAGCGTTATCTGATTCTCATTCCGTCGGAGAGCACCGTCCCCGAAGCCGTGCGCGAAGCGCTGATGTCCGCCTTCCATAATATCTACGCCGAAGGTTATCCACTTGAGGACACGCGATGGTTGACGCAGCAAGAGATTCTCGATTACAACGCACGGTTGAGCGAATATCGCCGCTTTGCCGACAAGCGTTATTACAAAGGCACAGAATACGCCGATATTGTCGAAGCGTTGGCGCGGCGGCGTGCGGCGGAGCTTTTCGCGCATAACGGCCTCAACGCCGATGATTTGTACGTCAATGTGCAGCCGCTTTCGGGCGCACCGGCCAACAACGCGGTTTATAGTGGATTGCTTGAGGTTGGCGATACGGTCATGGGACTCGACTTACTGCACGGCGGGCATCTGACACATGGCAGCCCGGTCAATCGCAGTGGACGTAATTACAATATCGTCAGTTATAGCGTTGACCCAAAAACCGAGTTGCTTGATTATGATGTCATCATGGCGTTGGCGCAAGAACACCGACCGAAGATGATTATCGCCGGATACACGAGTTATCCCTATGCTCCCGATTGGTACAAATTCCGCGAGATTGCTGATTCCGTCGGCGCGTATTTGATGGCGGACATTGCCCATGTCGCCGGATTGGTCATCGCCGGCGAATATCCCAGTCCGATTGGTATCGCCGATGTCGTCAACTTCACGACCCACAAGACGCTCGGCGGGCCACGCGGCGCGGTCAGCATCACGCATAAGAGAGCGATTGCGAACAAAATCGACCGAGCGATTTTCCCCGGAGAGCAAGGCGGCCCGCACGTCAATACATTTGCGGCGTTGGCAGTCGCGCTGCGCCTCGCCAATACGCAGCAATTCCGCGATTTGCAAAAGCAGACCGTCGTCAATGCGGCGCGGTTGGCGCAGAAGTTAGCAGAACATGGCCTGCGCATTCCTCATGGCGGGACGAATACCCACCTGTTGGTCGTCGATTGCAAGACGATTGTCGGGGCAGATGGCACCGAGTTGAGCGGTGATATGGCGGCGCGGATACTCGACCTCGCGGGTATCGTCGTCAATCGCAACACAATCCCCGGCGACGTCAGTGCGCTACGAGCGTCGGGTTTGCGTCTTGGTACGCCGTGGGTGACACAGCGCGGCTTCGGTGAAAGCGAAATCGACCAACTCGCCGAATTGATTGCGAATTTGTTGAATGCGTGTGAGCCGTTCAGTTATGTTGGGCGTACCCGTCCACAGGCACGGGCGAAGGTTGATTTTGATATTCTGCAACAAACGAAGATTGCCGTGCGCGAACTTGCTGCGCGTATCGGCATTGACACCGATGCTGAAGTTGACGGTTATCCCCATTTTTATTATCTCGACAGCGAAGAAGATGATGAATGGACGACGCTTGCGATTGAAGGGGAGCACGCGGCGACATTCGCCCATTATGCGCTGACGAGCGATGTGCTTGCGCTGCAACCCGGTGAACAACAAGCGACATGGCTCTTAGAAAAAGATGGCACGCCGATCACACGCGCCATTCTCGAAATGACAAATGACGAATGCTATCAATTGTACGTCGAACAAAATGCGCCGCGTGCTGCGATGTGGCTGCGGTCGCTGTCCGATGGTTTCGCTCTATTTGATGACGCCGACGTATATGCTAAATTGCCCGGCCCGATTGATGTCCGCACCGAAGGGCAGGCCGATACCAGCGTATTCAAAGTGGACATCAACGACGATTGGCAGGGCAGCCTCAAAGGGTATGCGGTCAACAAAGTGTATTCAATCGGCGTCAACGGCGCGAATTATGTTGGGCCGAGAGGCGCTGCGTTGCCCGAATTCAAATGGCAAGAGCCGCAACGCGACGAACTCTTGACGACGCCGCTTCATGCTTTGCACAACAAACTCGGCGCCAAGATGGTCGAATTCGCTGGGTATGATATGCCGGTGTGGTACAGCTCTGTGATGGAAGAACATCTCGCTGTCCGCAATGGGGTTGGCGTCTTCGATGTGACGCACATGGGCGCGTTTGATGTACAAGGGCCGGGTGCGGCACAATTCCTCGACTTGGTCACGACGAATGAAGTGCATAAACTCGCTGTCGGCGAGTCGCATTACACCTATTTTCTCGATGTCGATGGCATCCCGCTCGATGACTTGATGATTTATCGCATCGGTGTGGAGCATTATTTGCTCGTTGTCAATGCGTCCAACAACGACAAAAATTGGGCGTGGTTGAATGCCGTCATCAATGGCGACGTGATGATTGACCGGGATGATGCCGGTCGTCGTATCGAAGCTGCCGACCGCTTGACATTGCGCGACCTGCGTGCGTCGTCGTCGGGTGATGACTGCCGCGTCGATATTGCGTTACAGGGGCCGCAAAGCAAAGATGTCTTGCTCGCGCTCGGCGGTAATGAGGACGACCTCGCGAAGGTGAACAAACTCGCGTGGGCGGGTGTGACACGAGTGAGGCTCGGCGATTTCGATTTGATTGTCTCGCGCACGGGATACACCGGCGAACGTGTCGCCTATGAGTTGTTCGTGCATCCGGATCAAGCGGCGGCGTTATTTGAAGCGCTCATCGATCATGGCGCGACACCATGTGGACTCGCGGCACGAGATAGTTTGCGCATCGAAGCCGGTCTGCCGCTTTATGGTCACGAACTTGAAGGGCCGCTTATGCTCAATCCGGCGGATGCGGGATTTGGGACGTATGTCAAAATGTGGAAGCCGTTCTTCATTGGCAAGTCGGCGTTCATTGAACACGAACAAAAACGCGACTCGATTGTCACACGCTTCCGCCTCGACAATAAAGGCGCGCGCCCCGCGCATCAAGGCGACCCGGTTGTTGACGGGCGCGGACGAGTTGTTGGCATTGTCACAAGTTGTAGTGTGGACAGCGAAGGCTACCAACTCGGCCAAGTGTATATCAAGAATGATTTCACGAAAGCCGGAACGCCGATTGCAGTCTTCGCCGGTTCTGCACGGGCGCGGGTAGGCAAAGCGCTCAACGAACTCACAGCAGGTGATCGTGTGCCAATGCCCGAACCGGCGACGATTCAGAGCCGCTTCCCGAAGCGCAAGAAATAATTCCACAGGCCATGCTTCAGTCAGCAACGGCGAGGTTTTATACCTCGCCATTTTGTTTGTGAATTGTTACAAACTCTAATGCTTTGAAAACGTGTTATCGATTATGCTTTGAGTATATCATATAGAATCCCGTAAGTTCTAAGGATAATCACAAAATGGCACACGAAGTCTATTGGATGAAACCCAACCGGGTTTTATATGCCAACTACAAGGGATATCATGACGAAGAAACGATTCGTGCCTGTCTTGATGATATGGCGACCGAACTTGACAAAGTGGATGAGCCAGTGTTTGTCTTGATTAATTGGCTTGAAGTTACGGGGCATGACCCGGCAGCATTGATTAAACATCAAAAGCACCGCGCGTATGGACATCCGATGGCGGCGCGTGCTGTCCTCGTCGGGATGGGTGCGCAGGCGCAAATGGAGAATCAAGTCTCGGCGACACGCGCTCGCGAAATTGTTCATACGGTATATTTTGACACGATGGAAGAGGCGCTCCATTATCTTGAATTCGTGCTTGCCGATGATCCCAATCCACAATAGCGCCTAGCTTTTCCTGAAGCACTGACGAACGCACAGCCACGACGAGCAATCAGGGTTGTTTGGTTTCGACCAATGTGTGGCGCCGGAAGAATGCCCACAGTTCGTCTACCGCATTGATGTCTTGCGTTATGCGTCCGGCATTTTCCTGTAAGGCGGGCGCTGCGCCACCGGGCCATGTATGCCCGCCGCCGATGACAGTATAAAGCAGGACTTCACTCTTATCGTCGCAGGGGTGATAGCGCTCTTGTCGCACACTCGTCTCGTCGGACACGTCATGATTGATGTCGCCGACGACGAGCGGGAAGTTGTCGCAACGATTGTGCGCCTGCCAGAAAGTGGCCGTCTCCTCTGCCGACAGCAGCAGACCGAGTTCGGTTTCGCCGCCTGCAATCGGCAAAAGCGGGTCATCTGTACCAAACATCATCAACACCGGCATCGGTTGTTGTGGCGAACAATGATCGCGGGTATCACGCGCCATCGGCGCCGCGACGACAGCTACCGCCGCAATATAATCGCCCAATGCACAGGCGGCATGATAAGCCAACACGCCACCATTGGAAAATCCAACGAGATAAACACGTTGCCGGTCGATGGTGTACGTTGTTTCGAGTTGTGTAATCAATTCGCGGATGAAGGCGAGGTCTTTATGCGCGACGCTCCAAACGCCGCCGATGGCCTCCGGATACACGGTGATGAAGCCCTCCGCGTCGCCGAGGCTGTCGAATTGTAGCGCCGTCAATTGCTCCATATCGGCGCTCAGTTGCCCTTCACCATGCAGGGCGATAATCACCGGCAGCGCTTGTTTCGCAATGTGTCTAGCCGGTTCATGCACACGATAAAGACGCTCAATGCCGCCGAGATCGAGTACATCAATCGGATTGGTGCCGAGTGTGCGCGGTGACCGGGTTGGGGGAACTTGTGTGTTGAGCCTGCCAATGACGAGCGCGGCAGAAATCAACAGCACAAGCAACAATGGGACAAGCAAAATACTTTTATCACGCAGAGCCAGCTCGTAATTTTCCAACGGGGCAACTTTCGTCAACAACATTCGCATAGGCTGAGCAATCATGCCACGAATACCGCGATGATAGCAAGGGCAGAGCACGACCACACGCCCTGACGGGTCTTGCTGTATTCTCTACGCCTCGACCCCCGCCAATATCAACAATGCTTGCAGCACGACATTGGCGCCGTTGACGCAATCTTCGGGTTTCGTGAATTCGTTGGGATTGTGGCTGATGCCGTCAACCGACGGGACGAACAGCATTCCACCCGGCGTGATTTTGCTGACGGCTTGTGTGTCGTGCCCGGCGAAACTCATCAATCGTGTATGGCTGAGGCCGAGTCGTTCGGCGGCGGACTCAATCGCGCTGATGACAGTCGCATCCATCGGCGCAGGCAGAACCCCGCCGCGGGCCTCACTTTCTAGCCGGAGGCCATGCTCCCGCGCGACCGATTGCGCAGTATCCAACAACATCTTTTGCATCGCGTCGAGTTGTGCATCATCACCATGTCGGAATTCGAGCGCGAGTTCGACCACGCCGGGGATGATATTGAAGGCGCCCGGCTGTGCCTCAATCACGCCACAATTGACGACGCCCGGCGGGAATTGCTTGATGATAACATCCCGCGCTTGTTGTACAAAAGCCGCCGCGCCCCACAGCGCATCTTTGCGCTTGTCCATCGGCGTTGTCCCGGCATGACCGGCTTGGCCGATGAAATGCAGCACGAATGACCGGATGCCCACGATGGATGTCACGACACCGATGTCGATGCCCGCTTCTTCGAGCCGTGTGCCTTGTTCGATATGCAATTCAAGCCACCCGGCCAATGTTGTCGGATCGCGTTTCGCCGAAAAAATGCTTTCTTCGGTGAGACCGGCACGCTGCATCCCGGCGATGAGCTTGTCGCGCCCGCCGCGTGGATTGGCGAGTTTTTCCTGCGTGAGTGCGCCGGTCATGGCTTGACTACCGAACAACCCGCCAACATGCGTGCCCTCTTCGTCGGTGAAGGCAATCGCTTCGAGATGATAGGGCAGCGCGAGACCGGCATCTTTGATAGTGCGCAGCGCTTCGAGCGCGGCGAGTGTGCCGAGTGCGCCGTCGTAACGCCCGCCATTGGGCACGGTGTCGATGTGCGAACCGGCGAGCAAAGTTTTTGCATCTGCCTCGCTGCTGCGCAAAATAGCCGACTGATTGCCCGCGCCGTCTTGTTGATATTCGAGTCCGGCGGCGATGATGCGTTCGCGCAACCACGCACGTCCGGCGAGGTCTTCGTCGCTCAATGCAGTACGCGACACCCCGCCGTCCGCCGTCGCGCCGATTTGTGCCAACGAGTCAAGATCATTCAATAAGCGCTGGTCATTAATTTTCAACATCGTCATGATTACTCAAATCACCAATTCATCGTACAGCATTTCTTGGCTCAACTCAGGAATCACCGTCGCACGATTCTGCACGGTCAAGGCGGCGGCTGTTGCGCCGAGCCGCATTGCTTCATCGACACGGACTTCGTTGACGAGGCCGAATATCACCGCGCCGGTGAAGGCATCGCCCGCGCCGGTCGAGTCGACGACCTGTGTGTGCATCGCCCGGATGAACCCGCCGCCACTACTGTCGGCATACGCAAGACCGCGTGCGCCGAGCGTGACAACGGCAATGTCGGCGCCGAGATGGACGAGATGTCGCGCCGCATCAATCGCCGATTCGCGATCTTTGGCCGGATTAGCGAGACCGCACAGGGCAGTGGTTTCAGCCGCGTTGGGCACGACGAGAAACAATTTGGGAATGTAATCGCACAGATTCCCCGCGAGTGCAGGTGTTGTGGGGTCTGCACAGACTCGCAGATTGTAACGCTCAGCGAGTTCAAAGACGGTCGCCAAGGCGTCGAGCGACAACGTGGCGTCAATCACGAGCATCTCAGCTTCGGCGAAGAGTGCCTCGTTGTGCAAGAGAAAGGGGCGGTCAACCGCGGACATAATTTCAAAATCGCTGATGGCAACCATCAAATCGCCGCTTGTCTTGAGCAATGCGAGGTACGTCCCGGTGCGACCGGATGGCACTTGACGAACATAGGAGCAGTCGATGCCGCTTTCTTCGCAGTGTGCCAACACGCGGTTGCCCGCCGCGTCATCACCGACTGCCGAGAGCAACACCGTCGGCACTTCGAGCCGGGCGAGATTTTCCGCGATATTCCGGGCTACACCACCGACACTGTTGCGTACTCGGCCAAGATTCGACGTTTCATATTCAAGCTCATCGCTGTTTGGTCGTCCTTTGACATCGATACCCGCCGAACCGATGACGAGTACAAAGCCCTCATCGTCCATGCAAATCCCCTTTTGCTAATGGGTTTTATGAAGCACTTGTATTGTGACGTGTTTTGTGCCCCTCGTCAAATACAATTTGGATTTTGGGTTGTGCATCGATAGTAAGGATTAAACCGCATCCCCGCGATTGTGGCGATTGCACAAAATGCCGAATCCGTTTCAATTCGTAGTTGTCCGAACAACCCGTTGTTGGATTGAGCATTTATCACCGATGGCATTATCCCAATATTCTAACGAATCAAAAACGACCTTCGTACAAACCGGCACATATTCCTCACGCACTGACCAAAAAGTTGATGTAAAATTGAGGAAGGTTGAAATGTTAATCTTGTGTTTTGTATATTGTTCGTGTAAGGAAGTGATTTCATGCAGGTGTTGGACGACCATCGTCGCGAAACATTGACACCTGATACCATCGCTGAAAGTTATCAACGCCTGTATCAGCAGGTCAATCATCGTCCCATCGAAATTTATTACCTCTCCAATCAATGGTATCGTGTCGGCCACGAGACGGTACATCGTTCGACTCTACTCGGCGAAATTACACGGTTGCGGCAGGTTGCTGTGCGTAAGCATGTTCAGTCAACCGACAAGAGCCTCGTCAAAAAGTTAATTGATAAATTGCGCGGTCTCTAAATCATCCCAATCTCTCACCTAAAACTCATTAAAGATCGCTATAATGTGTTGCGATTGATGCGCGTTGTCACCTTCAACAGAGTCGACAGTCGCTCAGATTATTCGTGTGGGCTTGTTGAAACAACTGATTAGCGTGTATAGTCGTATGATGCCGCTGTATGACGGCGGCATTTTGATTAGTTATCTTAGTGAAAGAAAGCACCTCATGCCTTCCATTTTACCGTCTGTAAAAAGATCACTGCCGGGATTCATTCCCATGATCGTCATCATTGTGGCGATTTTAATTTTTACTGATAGCCCAGCTGAAACGACAAGTGTCGCGGCCAACGAAAGTGCTGCGGCAAGCGCGAACAGCGCTGGAGCAAGTGATGCCGCGTCGAGCGATGCGAGCAATGCAGCAGCCGACAGCAGCGTGCCGGAAGCCGCGATTGTGGACAATGCCGTCGCCGAAGCCGCGATTGCCGAAGCGCTCTCGCGTCAGGTTTCGGGCACGCCGACTGAGATTTGCGAAAGCGCTGTCCCGGCGGACGAGCCTGCGGGTCGTCAATTTACCGAAGCGTCGCAGGTTCTGGAACCGGGTGTCGATTACCGCGCTGTCTTCTGTACCGGCGCTGGCCCGATTTATATTGACTTGCTAGAAGAATACGCTCCGGTAACCGTCAACAATTTCGTCTTTCTTGCGGCGCAAGGCTTTTATAACAACACGACATTTCATCGTGTGATTCAAGATTTCATGGCACAAGGCGGCGACCCAACTGGAACAGGCACTGGTGGGCCGGGTTATCGTTTTCGCGATGAATTTGTCGGCTTTTTGAATTTTGATCGTCCCGGTTGGTTGGCGATGGCCAATGCTGGGCCTGGCACAAATGGCAGTCAATTCTTCATCACCACTGTGCCGACACAGCAACTTGATGGTCGACATACGATTTTCGGCGAGGTGCTTGAAGGCCAAGAAAATGTCGAAGCGATTGAACTGCGCGACCCACAAACCGCCACCGAACCGGGCACATCGCTCGACACCGTGGTGATTGTGACCGACCCGGAAGCTGTGACGACGACTTATGTCGCCCCCGAAGCAGCGACGCAGGAAGAAGTCGTCGAAGCCCTGACATACGAGCATGTTTCCGAAACCTTCCCACCCGGTTCTGAGACGCTTCTTGCGCCTGATGAAGATGTGTCGGGTCTGCTCACAACCGATGAGGTTGTCGCCAGCCAACCCGAAAGTGTGCAGGAAGCCTTCGCCGCCGGTTTAACCGCGAACAATCACGAGTATCGTGTCGTCAGCAGCATCTCGAATGTACCGTGTGACCCGACGCAAATCCCGTTCTTCAATATCGCTTATCACGTTGACGCTTTCGCGTCGGCTGAAGATGCTGCGGCAGCGCTAGAGTCGGGCATTTACACAGATGCCGCGAGCGCAGCCGGTTTCACCGCCGTCACCGAAGTTGATCCGTCGGTCACGTTTGATGTTTATCAGACGAACACAACCGCCTGTGGCGAAGACGCGACCCACACCATCACATTCTGGCAGCGCGGGCGTTTTGTCGCCACGGCCGAAGTGATCTTGCCTGCCGATACACGTGCACCGGCTGAATTGTGGCTCGACCAAGTGGTCGGCTTCGCGATTTACGAACGCGCCCTCAGCGATGTGTTCCGGGCTGAATTACGTTAAGCGCGATCTGTCGCCATGGTGTGACAAATCGTGTGATAAGATGATAGGGGCGTATGGGCATCATACGCCCCCTTTTCATGGCTGAACGCTGTTGCGCGGCTCGCCCTCGTATTTGCTGCATTGTGCATTACAATCAAAAATGTGAATAGCAACAACACCCTTGATGTCCTACAATGAAGCGACTGCCATCCTACACTTTCGAGACATTACTTGCCGACATGTTGGCCGGGTTGACCGGCGCAGTCGCCGGTGCGCCACAAGCGATGGGGTTTGCGCTTGTCGCTGGCATCAGCCCGATTTACGGCCTCTATACCGCTATCGTCACGACCATCGTCGGCGCGTTGACGACCAGCTCATCCTTTCTCACCGTCGGCCCGACGAATGCGTTGGCGCTCGTCGTCTTCAGTACGCTGATCGTCCCCGGCGAACCGCTCACGATTGAGAAGCTCTTCGTCCTCACGACACTGACCGGCATGTTTCAATTTCTGTTCGGGCTGCTCAAACTCGGCGACTTGACACGCTTTGTCTCCAACGCCGTCATGACCGGATTCATCACCGGTGCTGGTTTACTCGTCATTCTCGGTCAGTTGGACAACCTCACCGGCTATGCCATCCCGGAAACGGTGCGCGGCCCGTTGCCACGTTTCGCAAATCTGGCGACTCATTTCACAAATTGGGACATACAAACGCTTGTCGCTGGGATACTCGCCGGTATCATCATCGTTAGCCTGCATCATATCGGCTTGCGCAATTATGCGACATTAACCGCCTTGACGACGACATCGATCATGGCGCTGCTGCTGTCGTGGGGTAGTGTTGAAATTGTTCGCGACATCGCCGACATCCCTTCGGCCTTGCCCGCGGCGATTATTCCAGACCCGCAATATGCTCCAGAATTGCTGCCTTCGGCGCTGGCGTTGGCCGTCCTCGCACTCGTGCAAAGCTCGGTCATCACGCGCAGTATCCGCGAAAAAGAGAACAAGCCTCTGGACACCAATCGCGATTTTATGGGGCAGGGGATTGCCAACATTGTCGGGGGCTTTTTCCAGAGTATGCCAACCGGGGGGTCGTTGTCGCGCACTGCTGTGAATATCAATGCCGGGGCACGTACCCGCCTGGCGAATATCTTCGCTGGGATATTTGTCGCTGTGATTCTGCTTGCTTTGAGCCGCATCATTGAACGCATTATCCTGACGGCGTTGGCGGCACATCTCATCACTGCCGCAGCGAGTCTCATCAGCATTGAGCGCATTCGCATGACGTGGCGCGTCAATACCACGGCGCGTGTGGCAATGCTTGTCACATTCATTTCAACACTTGTGCTGCCTTTGCAATTTAGTATCTATGTCGGGGTCGCAATCTCGCTTGGTATGTATGTTTACACCTCAGCGCACAATATCAGCGTGTCGTGTTTGATTCCAACCGACAACAATCATTTTCGCGAAATACCGATTCCGGATCGCTTACCCGACCACGCGCCGATCATTTTTTCGATCCACGGCCATTTATATTTTGCGGCGGTACATCAGCTTGAGGCTCAACTCCCTCCTCCTGACGGGGCAGAGTCGCCGGTCGTCATTCTACGATTGCGCGGCAACACGTATCTCGGCAGCACGGGCATCGAATTTCTGAAAAATTATGCTGACAAGTTACGCGCCTGCAACGGCAAATTGATATTGACAGGAGTCAGCCCGCAGGTATGTCGTCAGCTTGAACAAACCGGCACAGTCAAATATTTCGGGGCTGAGAATGTTTATGAAGCGGGGAATATCATCTTCAGCGCGACCGAGTCCGCGCTCGAAGCAGCACAGATGTGGCTCAAAGCGCATTGACGAACAAAAAAGCATCTCAACTGCATTCTGAATCTGTTTTTGTGGCCTGTACAGAATCCGAAACATTTCGTAATATTATATCGGGAATGTTTTCCGGTTCAGGCTTAGACGCTCGTTTCTTGCATTAATCATCTTTTGTTGTTACACTGGAATGCTTGCTTTGTAACAGAAAAATAAGGTATTACCGTCGATGCCAAAGAAGTACGACTTAATTTGTATGGGGCGCAACTCGATTGACTTGTACGCTAACGATATCGGTGCGCCCTTTGAAGAAATTACTTCTTTTGCCGCGCTCGTGGGGGGCAGCCCAACGAATATCAGTGTTGGGACTCACCGGCTCGGTCTTCGGTCGATTGTCTTAACGGCTGTCGGCGAAGATAAGGTCGGCGACTTTGTGCTGCACTTCCTCAACAAAGAGGGAGTCATTACCGATTACGTGCCACGCAAACCGGGCACGCGCACACCCGCTGTCTTGCTTGGCATCCAACCGCCGGATAATTTCCCGCTTATTTTCTATCGCGATAACGCCTCCGACATTCAATTGACGATAGATGATGTCTTGAACGCCCCGATTGCTGAATGCCGCATGATTAACATCAGTGGGACGGCGCTTTCAAAAGAGCCGAGCCGCAGCGCGACTCAATACGCGGCAGAAATCGCTCAAGCTAACGACACCGAAGTTTTACTCGACATCGATTATCGTCCCGACCAATGGCACGATGCTCGCGCATTTGGCGTCACAACGCGGGTGACGTTGCCACTCGTTGATATTGCGATTGGCACGGCGGACGAAATCAAAGCCGCAGCGACGACGGATGATCCGGAAGCGGGTGTCCAAATCATTTTGCAACATGTGCGCAAAGCCGTCGTCTACAAACTCGGCGAAGATGGCTGCGCGATTTACACCAAAGATGGCGCTGTGCATCATGCCGCGCCATTCAAGGTCGATGTGCTCAATGTGCTCGGCGCGGGCGATAGTTTTGCGTCGGGCTTCATCTACGGCTATTTACAAGGCTGGGATTGGGTAAAAGCCGGGCGCATGGGCAACGCCACCGGCGCAATCGTTGTCACGCGGCAAGGCTGCGCTAATGACATGGCGACATTGCCCGAAGCGATGGCCTTTATCGACAGTCAAGGGGGCTTTTAATCATGAAGCCCATCATCGGACTCACGACGTATGGCCGTCACGAAAAGGCCATCAAGACCCCTCATTACGATGGCTACTTTTATATTCCAGCATTGTATATCGATGCCGTTCGTCGAGCTGGTGGTTTGCCGGTGTTGTTGCCGGTCGGCGACGACGATCTCGACGAATTGTTACAAACAGTCGATGGTGTGATTGTCATCGGCGGTGCAGACATCCACCCGGCAGAATACAACGGCAATCCGAATCATGCGCATCTGACCCAGATCGATGTCGAACGCGATGCGAGCGATTTGCGCTTGGTACGTTATTTGGTCGAGCATAAAAGTCATCCCACGTTGTGTATCTGTCGCGGGATGCAGGTCTTGAATGTGGCGCTTGGTGGGACGCTGCACGAACATATTGCCGATGTGCTCGACGAAGATATTCATCGCAGTAGCGATGGTGGCTGGGCGGTGCAACCCGTTATGGTTGACGCCGACTCGCTGCTGGCGAGTGTTATGCAAACTACAGAGGTCGCGACCTATTCAGGGCATCATCAGGGCGTGAAGGATGTCGCCGATGGTCTGCGTGTGGTGGCGCAGGCGGCAGACGGCATCGTGGAAGCGCTTGAAATGGATGCGCCCGATAGTCAATTTTTTATTGGGGTGCAGTGGCATCCTGAGGTCTCTGCTCACGAAGACCCGACCCAACAACGCCTTTTCGACGCGCTTGTTGAAGCCGCCGCATTTGCTAAATTACAACATACAAAAGTCGCTCCACGGGCGACTTAGTTTGCTTTTTCGAAATCGCAACATTTAGGGGGCATCTGAATAAAACGAAGTGAGCATCGGTCGATTCTTATCAGTGTACATCACAAGGGTTGTCTTAAAAATAGCCCTTAAAGCCTATTTCTTGGGCGCCCATTTGGGCGTAACGTTTCGATTTATTGTGCGGTTTATACAATGATACAACTCTCTGTGGATTTTAGTGATATTGTGTTACACAAATATTTATGCACAATCGCTTTTACGGAGTAGCGATAAACGATGCTAAACGTAGGGTTGATAGGCTGCGGCAATGTCGTCAGCTATGGGCATAAACCGGCATTGACCGCATTGGACGATGTCAATTTAGTCGCCGTTGCTGATGTGACCAAAGAACGCCGCTTAATCTGCAAAGAATGGTTTACTTTGCCGGATGAGGCATTGTATGCTGATTATAAAGATATGCTCGCCCGCGATGACATCGACGCGGTTTGTGTGGCTGTGCCCCAAGGCTTCCGACGCGAGATTGTCCTCGATGCGTTTGCAGCGGGTAAGCACGTCCTCAGCGAAAAACCGATTGCCACATCACCTGCCGTCGCTACTGAGATGATAGAAGCGGCGCACAGTGCCGGTCTTGTCTTCGGCATGGTGCATAATTATCTCTTTTTGCCCGAATTCATCGCGATTAAAAATTTGATACAAAGCGGCGCGATTGGTCAACCGCGTGTCGCCACATTACACTTTTTAGGTGTCATCGACTATCCCGGCGCGGCGGAATACAAAAGCGGCTGGCGACATGGCCTTGAAGCCGGGGGCGGCGTCTTGGCGGACATGATACATGCCGTCTATCTCGCCGAGTGGTTATTCGACACCCCCGCGACACAAGTGATGGCTTTTGTGGACGCCCTCGAATATGCTGATGAACACCCTGTTATCGAAGATTTAGCCCTCGTTCAAATCGCCTTTCCTAATGGATATGCTGCCATTCACATGGGGTGGGGGAAAGGCGTGGGCGGTGTTGATATTTCGGGTAGCGACGGGCATTTGCGTATGCGCTATCATCAATATCAATCGAGCGGTTTTAATCGCCCCGAGGAACTTTACACCGTCGATGCCAATTGGGAACGACACGACCATCCTATCGAGAGCTTACCCGCACACGCCGCTAATATTGCTCTGTCCTTTGCGAAGCTGTGGACGGACTTCGCCGACGCCATCGCGACTGAGCGGCCAACGGTTGCCCCGGCCGAGTCTGGTCTGCGTGCGCTCGAGCTGGTTCTCGGCGCCTACACCTCTGCTGTGACAGGGCGCGTTATAACACTGCCTCTCGGCAAAAACACCCCCGTATTTAGCGAAGGAGTACAAGGTTTGTTACACATTAACCCATGGCCACAGAGCCGAACTGTGGCTGCAAAATTGTTTGGTATAGATGAGGTGAGGGCGCATGAGCACTAGAGAGAAAACCTTCACTACACCTGAATTGCTGCGATTGGGCAAGCGCTTCAGAACATTTGCTGAGCGTGGCGCGGCAGATTCTTCACCGTTGTACGAGAAATTGAGTTACAAGATCGCAGAAGACCCTGAAATTCTGCAAATCGCAGCTCGTACTCGTAAAGGCCAACCGATTCCGAATAGTCTCTTCGCGGCTGTCCACTATTTGCTATTACAAGGCGCAGAACATCCGCTAGAAGATTATTACCCCAACATCACGCCGCGCAGTCTGGCGACAGACGACCCGTATCCGCACTTTCGTGACTTTTGCCTCCAACATCGCGAGGCAATCATCGATCTAGTTTCATCGCGTTTTGTGCAAACCAATGAGGCCAATCGGTGCGCAGGGTTGTTGCCGGCCTTCAACCTGATTGCTCAGCGAAGCAAAAAACCACTCGCGCTCATCGAAGTTGGCGCAAGCGCTGGTTTTAATTTGTCGTTCGACCGCTATCGCTACCGTTATGATGATAAAGAATATGGCGATGAACAGTCGCAAGTATTGATTGAAACACAATTGGTTGGTCGATTCTCGCCGCCGGTTAAAAAGAAATTCCCTGATGTCGCTTACCGCGTGGGTATCGACCGAAAACCAATTGATGTATTCGACGACGATGAAGTGCTTTGGTTGCGTGCATTGATTTGGCCAGAACATCGCGACCGGATGGCACGCTTATATAAAGCGGTTCATGTTGCTCGTATGAATGCTGAGACTGTTATTGCTGGCGATGTTTTCGACGTTTTGCCCGGTCTCCTCGACGAAGTGCCGAAAAAAGCCACAATTGTTGTCTTTCATTCATTTGTGTTGAATCAATTCACACGGCGTAAACGGCAAGAATTCACAGATCTGCTGGTCGAACTTTCGCAAGAACGTGAAATCAACCGGGTATCAATCGAATGGTTGCGCACTGAATACCCAAGAATTGAGATGATGCAATATCGTAAGCGTGAAGCAACATCGAAATTTTTGGCGCGCTGCGACGGTCATTTGCGTTGGCTTGAATGGCTGGATAGAAATTAGAAACACTTGAGCAATGTTTGTCAGATGTGATGCTTCCCCCCTTTTCATCACATCGCAGGCATAAACGCCTCGAAAGAATTTGCAGCGAATTTGTAAACGATTTCAATATGCCGCATTATATCCATTTACGCCAAACCTGACGTAATACTATACAAGCAGCGTCAGTCTGTGATTGGGATGTGTAAGCATGTCACGCAGCAATCTGTTGGTTGTTTTGCAATTTATATTATTTGGCTTGATGTTCTTATCCATCATCATCTTCCCCTTTGGCGACAGCACCGCCCTGCGTATCATCGGAGCGATATTGTTTGTGGGCGGCCTCGCTGTGTTAGCGTGGGGCACGCTGACATTCATCGCCATCAACCGCACCTTGCCGAATGTCTCGCCGGAGCCGAAACAGACTGCCGAACTCGTCGAAAGCGGCATCTTCGCCTACATCCGGCATCCGCTTTATAGCGGCGTGATATTATGTGCATTCGGCGTGGCCTTTGTGCATGGGCATCTCGCGAGCATCTTGATCGCGATAGTGTTGTACGTATTCTTCAGCTACAAATCGCGTTACGAAGAAAGCCGCCTCAAAATCACTTATCCCGCGTATGCCGATTATATGACGCACACCGGGCGCTTCATCCCCTTTGTGAAGTGGTGACGAGCCGCTAAGCACCGCGCTGCTCCCACAGTTGACGAGTCATCTGTGCATGACCGAGATGCAGCGTCGTGTGGTCGAAGACGTGCAGCATCGCCCAACCGACCGTGACCTCAATCTCGCGGCGCGGCATGATGCGCACCACCTCTAAGTCATCAATCGTAATTTGGGCGATTTCGCCTTGAATGAAAGCGCGGCTGTCGGCGAGACAATCCATCAGCTCAATTTCGTTCATGCCGTGCGCACCGAATTCCGCTTCGGGATTGCGCAGGGGCGGTGCGCCGGGTGTGATGAGTCCGCCGAGAAAATGCTCAACCCCGACAATGTGCATGATGATGGCCGTCAACGAATTCATGTCATCACCCGGGCGCCAGTCGAGCGCCTGTTGCGGCAAACCAACGAATGTCGCTTCAAGGTCGCGATGAATGGCTGCGTGCCGTTGGAGATAATCTTCAAAGTATGGATGCAATCTGTGCTCCTCCCAGAATAAACCCAATTGAACCGCAAAGATTGATTGTAAACCGCAAAGACGCAAAGATCGCAAAGAAAAGACGAAACGATTCAACGCGGAGACGCAGCACCACAGAGAAAACTCTCTGCGTCCTCTGTGTCTCCGCGGTTCAGAGACGATGGCAATCCGACAGAAAATTCTGAAAATCTGATAGTGAAATGCTAATCGCTAACGATTTCTCTGATCCCACAATTGCCGCGTGATTTGCGCGTGGCCGACATGCAGCGCAATGTGGTCAAGGACATGCAGCAACGCCCACCCTACACGCACTTGTCTGTCACGACCGCGCACGTCGCGCACTTGTGTCAAGTCGTCCAACGTCAATCGCGCCAACCCGTTGTGGACGTAAGTGCGGCTGTGGGTAAGGGCATCTTTCAAGTCGGCGAGGCTCAACCCCCGCACCCGGAACTCGGCATCGCGGTCACGCGGCGCCGGGTCATCAAAAGCGACAGTGCCACACCAAAAACGCTCCGCCCCCACAACATGCACAACGAGGACACACAACGAATTCATATCATCGCCGGGCACCCAATCCAATCCCTCTTGCGGCAGGCCATCGATAGCGGCCTCAAGCTGTCGATGAAAATCCGCATGTCGATTGATGAAATCCTCAAAAAACGAATGCAAAAGAATAAACTCCTTGAATGTTTGTTGGCGTGTCAGCTAGTCAACATGGTTGAAGTCCTACGCAACGTTGTTGCGGCAATTGCGGCAGTTGCGGCAGTGACAAATCGCGTTTTACTGCCACAAAATGTGATGTGTTAGCAGAGGGTTCAACCCCTCAGCGCATATTTTATGAAAAGCTCGCTAAAGGCGCTCACTTAGTCCCACTCCAACAGCCCCTTCAGTGGGCTTCTGAGAGCGCTAGCGACGGGTTTCAACCCGACGTGTTAATTCAGCCCTGAACACAGCCTACCACAAAACGCACGCCTTGTGTTGACAAAAAGGCAAACTTTTTCGCAACATTTTTTCACGCGATCCGTGTCAGCCCACTATGCGTTTCAGCACACGATGATGCTCCATCATGTGGGTGGCAAGCACACGATATCGATGTGTTTGTGCGAAGGGTGTTGCATAAAGATGTGATAATCAAAACGCGCCAACCCGCCATATCGCCCCAATTCAAATAGTGCGTAATCATGCTTGTGCAGCAGTGCGATGGCGTTTTCGGCAATGTCGCCGGGCGTCGTCCGCCAAAATTCAAAGACGATCACCGGACGAAAGCGCCCAATTGTTTGCCTCGCGCCCAACAAGCCATAACAATCATGGCTTTCAATATCCATCTTGATGACATCAAGCCGCAACCATCGCTGTTGTTCGATAAAGCGGTCTATTGTCGTCCGCTCGACAGTCACCATGCGCTCAGGGTGTTCGACACGCTGCGGGTTGAGCGACGATTTGCCGATATTCGGCGCGATATAAAAGGTCGATTCGCCAAGTTCATCGCTGATGGCCTTCTGCATGACCGATACATGATCGAAATGGTTGAGCTGAATGTTTTTATTCAGATAAGGAAGCAAATCGGGATTGGCTTCAAAAGCGGCGACACGTCCGTTTGGGCCAGCCCAATGCGCCATCTTGAGCGTATAGAAACCGAGATTAGCGCCAATATCTAAACAATAAGCCCCCGTCGTCACGTGGTTATGTAGCAAAGCTGTGAGCGCGGGCTGATAATCGCCGGTGAACAAAATGCGTCGCTCGCTAGGATGCCGCGAATTGACGGCGAAGCGCAACCCATCGTGCAGTCGAATGATGCCGCGATACTCCGGCAGAAGGCGATGTAACACATCCGTCATCCGCGACAAACCTTTGACCGGTCGATGCGGTGTGGCCACTTGAATCGTGCGCGTGGCGGTCGCCGCCAATGCAGTCAATCGACTCGCGACGTTCATCGATCAATTTCCAGAATCAGATTTTGCCGACCACTGCTTTTTTACTTCTTCAAAGAATGCCAAGCGCTCACCAATTTTGTCAATTTCTTTTGGGTAAAATGAAAGCATCACATCGCAAAATTCGAGCATCCACTTTTTACGAGGATAACCTGTCCGTATGTCGAGATGACGGGCATCAGAAATTTGTATTTGTCCCCAACCTAAAGCCCCAACGGTCAAACATTCCCAAGACAAGAACTCAATGGGAACGAAGTAAACTTCATCAACATTGATACGAGCATTATCAAGAGAATATCGCACGAGAAGGATGACAAAGTTGTTATTATCATCTTCATAGAAACGAGCAAGTCTTTGGACAGATGTCAGATTTGGCATATTAAATGCCGTGCCATGCCGATGTGTCTTCACATCCACCATGTAGTAATAATCGTTCGTGTCCGTAAAAGCAAGGTCTGCCATTGCTCGACGTGCAAACTTGTCGGAATAATCGCTACAAATATCTCCTAGAATAGATTGAAAATTTTCTTTAATAATGGTTTTAATGGCATCGCCGACGGCTCTCGTACTTTCCCTAGTATAAACGGAAAGGAAGTCTGCTTGTTTATTCAAAAGGGTGATGACTTTGGCCTGTATTTCCAAATATTGTTG
>RFIA01000166.1 GCA_003695675.1 Chloroflexota bacterium | reverse complement strand
TTTTAGACAACTTGGTGGTTTTTGTGCCCCTAAACAGTGCCCTTCAGGGTACTTGTCTTGCCCGGTAGCCGGAGACTTCAGTCTCTGGCGGCAGCAATTGATTGTCTCTCTTAAACATCGAACGTCTCTTGCCACAACATACATTAAAAACCTACCCCTGAAAACCGGATCGCCCCCACGTCGCGTTACCCGATTATTTTGTTAAAGAGCATATAAAATCCTTTGCCGTCTTTGTCACGTTGCGGTGAATCTTTTTACTTTTCTTTTGACAAAGACACAACCTGAGTAATGATGTTTCTGGCGACATTGCGGGACTCATCCACCCCATTTTCAACGATAAGGGGGTCTCGCATTGCGGTCAATAGCGACTCGCAAAATTTCACAAATATCATCGTGGCGGGTTATACTCTTGAGCGCGATTCTGTAAATTCATTCATGATGAGCATTCACGATGACGACGATCACATTACGCCCGACCGCGCCATATCACTTTGCGGGGCTGCTCGATATTTTGCGCCGCTATGCCCACCCGACACTCGACATTGTACACGATGGTGTCTATTGGCGGGCGGTGAACACCGGCGCAGGACTCGCGCTGTGGTGTGTACGCAATTCTGGCACTGTCGACTCGCCTGCACTTGAGGCGCAGCTCGTCGCGCAAAGTGGCGCTGTCGATGTTGCACGAGCGCTCGAACGATTGCGCTATATTTTACATCTCGATGCCGACACGATGCCTTTCTTCGCGATGGCGCAAGACGATGCGTCATTGTGGTCGGTGATTGCGCCGGTCTATGGCATACCGTATATCCGCAGCGAGACGATGTTCGATGCGTTGGCCGAAGCCATCATCGAGCAACAAATCGCATGGACGGCCGCGCAACGGGCGCAGCGTTGGCTCGTCGAGTGGGCGGGCAATTTCATCGAATATGATGGGCAGTGTTATTATACCTTCCCAACGGCGCAGCAGATCGCCAACGCGACGCTAGACGACCTCAAGCCATTGAAGATCACGTTCAAGCGGATGGCGCTGCTCATCCATATCGCGCAGCAGGTGGTGGGCGGCGAATTCGCGCTCGAAGATTTGCGACGGGGCACAATCGCTGATGCTTACGAGGCGCTGCTCCGACTCAAGGGTATCGGCCCGTGGACGGCAGCCGTGACCGTGGCGCGGGGACTCGGTGCGCGAGATTATGTCACGCATAACGATGTCGCCCTGCAAGCGGCGGTCAATCGTTATTTTTACGGCGAGGAAGGCCGTATCAGCGAAGACAAAATGCGCGAGACCTTTGCGCCCTATGGTGAGCACGCCGGTCTTGTGGGATATTATACGCTGCTGCGTTGGGTCATCGACAAGTATTGATTTACGATGAGGCGCTCTCAGAATCGGACGGATGATACGGTGCTGACGTCATGCCGCTGAAGAATTGATTCAAGTCTTCGTGTTTGATGGCGCTCATCGCATCGTTGAATGCTTGGAAGGTTTCGGCGTGCGTCTTGCCCTGATAGCGTTCACCGGTCAATGACAGATAATTCCACAATTCATCGCGATAACGTTCGTTGAGGATGCGATAATGCCGCCAACGTTCGTCGGGACGGCGGAATTGTGCGATAGCCGTCAGGAAGACAATCACGACACCGGCAATCGTAATCACCGTCGTCGAGAAGCTGCTCGTACTCACATTGACGAGCACGGGTATCAAAATGCCGAGCGCAATCTGCCACCAACGAATGATCTCGTTAGCGTTGCGTTCGCGATTGGCGCGTTTGCCCGTCCACACAATCAAATCCACCCAACGCTCTTTGATGATTTCTTTCTGCCGCGCTTCGAGGTCAAGCCGGTCGATGACGTTGTTGAAGCTCTCAGTCTGTTCTTGCGCATATTGTCGGTCTTCGAGGGGCGATTGAATGACCGACGGTAACAACGTGTACGGTGTGCGCACAACGAGAAAGACCGCGCCGCGAACCGTTTCGCCAAAGCCTTTGAGAATTTCCCAACCGGCTTGCCAAAAACGGTTGACGCTCGCGTTGAATTCTTCTTCCGAAATACCAACGCGATTGGTTCGTCTCGCCGGGTCTGTCGTTTCGACGACGACATCATCCGCCCTAGCGAAGGCTTCGGCGGAAGGCAGCTCGACATCCATCGCCGGTGGTGGCGCTGACGTAGGCATCTCCTCCGGCATGAAATCGGAGCTGGCTTGTTCGGAAAGCGATTGCACGCCTGAACTCCATTGCATCTCTTCTCGATGCTCTTCTCGATGCTCTGCTGCGATGTCATCGACTTGCGGCAGTTCATCGTCTGGGGGGATGTCATCAAATGTGTCGAACCAATCGTCAGCCGGTGGGAGGCGTTCAATCGGCTCATCAACAGTATCATGGGTGGCGTCGGCTGTGTTGATCTCTTGCGGCGCTTCAGATGTGTCCGCAGACGCTTCGCTTGCATCGTCGATAATATCCGCACTGGCGTCCACAGTCGCTTCGCTTGCATCGTCAGCAATATCCGCACTGGTGCCCACAGTCGCCTCGCTTGCATCAGGGGCAGTATCAGTATCCATCGAAGCGGCAACATTATCTTCCGGTTTCAGTTGTTCATCATCGTTCATCATCAAAGACTCCAATCAACACTTTTACAACAGGCTGTTTGTCCTCAAGTGTATATCATTCCAAGCGTGTCTGCCAACATTATGACGCATTCGGGCAAATACAGTCGAGCGATTGAACAACTAATTCACGATTCAGTTGCGCTTTGTCCATCGAAACGCCCCCTTGCATGATACAGCCACATCACTGTTGCGATGGCGCCGGACATATCGGCGATGACATCGACGACATCTGCCCCCCGTCCTTCCACCGAAATTTGCGCGACTTCGGTGCTCAAACCGACGACAAGCGCAATCGATATTGCGCCTATCAAAGCCCATCGCGGCGACAGATAAGCCAACAACGTCCACTGCCACAGCCCGGCCAAAATGCCAAAGCCGACGAAATGCCCGATTGTGAAGCCGAGATTCTTTAACAACGCGGCCAAGCCCTCAATCACCGGTGTGTCACCGGGCAGCAGTAAAACATAAACGCTGACAATCGTCCACGCGATTGCCAGCGTCAAGCGTATCTTGGCCGAAGTTTCGCTGTCGAAAAGCGACATAACCCCTGTTTAGCCGAGCTTCATCGTTTCTTGCAAGAAAGCCTTCGTCCCTTCACGACCGGTCAGCGATAACCACAAACACGACTCGCCAGCCGGGACATCCAATGTGAAGGTCAAAAATGGGCAGGCTTGCTGCTCTAGGGCGATAAAGGCGGCCAACTTCAACAAAAGGGCTGCGTTATTCGACAGATTCAAGCGATACCCGTTGGGTAATTCCTCGATTTGTCGAATTTCGGCGATGAGCGCCTCGCGCAACTTTTTGTGACTCGCCCGTTGACTTTCCGGAATCGCATCGGGCAGATACACAATCGGCATTGTGCCCGGGCGAAAGTTCGCGTCTAATTTAATGATTTCAGGCTTCTTCATGACAACAACATCCACATTTACGTTACCGAAGTCACTGACGCTATCGAACAGGTGAATCCTTACATTTAAGAACGGTTTGCTTCAAGTTAGTTAGCGGACGACCTTAATTTTCCTTCAGTTTTATTTTAAGTGATTTGTGCTATAGTAATTATAATGAGATGAATGTTGATGTTGTATTTGTTCGTGACGAGCTACAAAATTTATTCGTGTTTGTCTAAGTCATAAAGTTGGACTTCAACTATCGGCCATGCAGCCCGAACCCGCTTACTCCACGCACCGCAGCATACCACAACCACCACCGCGACTCGCTGCAAAAGTTGCAGCAGCGATGGCTTTCATTCCGGCTGTGGCGCTGATTGTATTCTTCATCATTTCGCCTCATATCGAATTGTATCTTACCAATAGTGTCGTGGTGTTTTCAGGACTCGGGTTGTTCATGCTGGCCGGGTTATTGGCGGAAGATGTTGAACAAGACGCGACCATTGCTTATCTCAATTTCTCGGCCATCGTCACATGGTTGGCGCTTGGGGTTGCCCCGGCCTTGACGGTCATCATCGTCGGCGTGGCTCTCACGGCTGTTTTGCGCCAGACACTCGCTTCCTCCCTCAATTTGAGGGAACGAACATTCATTGAAATCCGCAATCTTGCGCTTCGTCGAGTCGCGGCGACCGGCAACGCCATCTTGCTTGCGGCGGGGGGCTATGCCTTGCTTGATGGCATGATGCCGCTCAAAACGCTTGATGCGGATGACGTCACGGCTTTGATTGTAGCCTTGCCCATCGCGTTTGTGAGTATCAAATTGGTTGAATTTTTCTTGCCGCTTGAGGACACACGGACGCCATCGCTTTGGGATTGGTCGCATCAACAGCGCGGGCGATTGGTCGTCGAAATTTTCCTGCTGCCGACGAGCGTCGCGCTTTCGCTTGTTGTTCACAATGCGCCGCCCGGCGTCTTCGCCGTCATCATGATTTTGCTGGGGCTGCAAGCATTGCGGCAAAATCAAGTCAGCCAAAGCCAACAGTTGCTCCACCAACGTGTGCAAGAACTTTCGCTCTTGACCACACTCGGTCAACGCTTGTCGCGCAGTCTGCTGTTGGAAGATTTGATCCAAAGTTTGCACATCCAGATCACAACGATTATGCCCTCGTCGGCGACGGTGTTGGTCGTCTATGATGTGCGTGCTGAACTGCCGGATTATCATGCGATGTTTGGGCAAACCAATGCGAAGTGGACGGGGAAAAAAGCGGTCGTTGGGCCGGTGCTGCGTACCGTGCGGCAGCGCACATTGCAATACGTCAAACCCGTTGTACCCGAAGAACTTCAAGCTGAGGGATTCGATCTTTCGCATTTCAAGGGCGAGCTGACCTTCATCGGTGTGCCGTTATTGGTAGAGGACGGCGCTGCCATCGGCGCTATCGGTGTCATCATCGATGAACGTCGGCCAGACGTGCGACCCGAGCAACTCGAATGGTTGCAGGGGATCAGTGCGCAAACAGCGAACGCGGTGCAAAATGCCATCAATTATGCTCAGACAACGCTTTTGGCCGAGCACCTGGCGTTGATAAACCGCACCGTGCAAAGTGTCCTGTTCAATCTTGATCGAGAGGATGCGATTGATATTGCCTGCAAGAGCATACAACAAATCGCCAACACACAAAAAGTCGCCGTCTCCACTATTGATGTCGAAGAGCAACGCCTCGCGCTGGAAAAAGTAGTCGGCCTCACACCCGCCCATCGCGCCTTAATCGAACAGCGATCACTCGAATACGCCGTCGCTACAACGACCACTCGCGTCATCCACAACATCGGCGATGTAAAAGATGAACCGGCTTTGTTGGAACAAGCTCGCATCGGTGCATTTCAAGCCTGTGTCATCATTCCGCTGCAATCCGGCGATATGGTCGTCGGTCTTGTCGAAGTCTATCATGATGACCCGCAACACTACACGCCAACGATAATCAATTTGTTGGAAACACTCGCCAGTTTGATCGCGGCGATGTTGGACAACACACGATTGTTCCAAGCGTTGGAAACGTATGCCTTCGAGATGACGCAGCTTGCCAACTTGTCGCGCACAGCGACCTCTACGCTACAATTAGACCTTGTTGTCGACGACATTGCGCAAGTTTTCGGCCAGTTAATCAATGTCAATCGAGTCGTTGTGGCGAGGTTAATGCCGAACAATCAACGTTTCAAGTTGTTCGGCATAGCGAATAATGACGTTACGTCGGATGGAGAAGCCAACCAAGTCGGCGATAGCTATTTGCCGGATTTGCCGGAGCTGCGTGTCTTTTTGCAAGACAGCTTCCCTGAGTTATTGATCTTCCATTCTAGCGACCAAAATTGCTCCGCGGCGTTGCGGGCGTTCATGGATGAAAATCAAGAACGGTCGCTGGCGTTCGTTCCCATCATCATTGAGCAAACGGTGCTTGGTGTTGTGCTGTTGGGCACACACGAAGAACGGCGCTTCATGCCGCGTGAATGGCATCTCATCGAGGCGGCGACCAATCAGATTGCGGCGCATGTACATAACACTTTATTGTTTGAACGCACGCAGCGCGACCTCGACCAACGTCTTGAGGAATTGTCGCTCATCGAAAATATCGCCCGGCAGATTTCGGGCGAACTCAACGTCAGCCAGATTATCACCAATGTCCTCGATGCAGCGATGCGGTCAACCGGGGCGGATATGGCCGGGTTAGCGATGTTGACGGAAGCCAACGAATTCCTCGTTATCAGCCGCCGAAC
>RFIA01000165.1 GCA_003695675.1 Chloroflexota bacterium | reverse complement strand
TAAATCAGCTTGCGCGTCATCTGCTGCCCACGACTCAAATAGCGTTCGGTGTGCGCCGTCATCTCCGACCAAGTGATGTATTTGCACTGGCTGAGCTGACTGTAAAAGAGCGCCGTCAACGCAGGGACAGAATACTCATAACCGATGACGACATCCGGCCTGAGGCGCATCAGCGTGAACAACAATGTCGGATTGAGCCATATCGTGCGGCGTTCGCCATACAATCGTTTGGCGAGGCTCAGCGAGAAGCCCGGCAGAATCTGATACGAATACGCCAATGTGAAGTGCTCAAGCGTCCATTGCCGGTCACCGGCGTTCTGTGCGCAGTACAAGATGTGCGGTCGAATACGGTCGCGGGCGGCGAGTTGGGTGAACAACGGCACGCGATAGGGCATGATTTGATTGTTGATGATGACGACCGTTGGCTTATCTCGCATGATTCAAAAACCACAACGGAAACTACCTAGCTTACAGATAAGAAGCGAGCGGAGCGAAAAAATTGAACCGCAGAGACGCGGAGGACTAGGCATGGGGATGCTTGGAGCGCGTCAGCTCAAGGAAAATTTCTTCGAGATTAATCGCTAGTGGACGCAGTTCGGTCAAGTTCCAACCGCCATCGGTCACAGCGCGGGCGATGTCGGGGCGCGGGTCAACCTCCGCATTCGCCGGTGTGACGATGATACCATCTGCTGCGCTATAGACCTCATCGATACTATCGAGATTTTCCAACGCAGCCACAACAGCTTGCTGAGCATCATCGACGCGCACGAGGACACGCCCGCCGCGTTCGAGTTCTTGCCGCAGCGCGGTCGGCGTTCCTTCAGTGATGATGCGCCCTTGATTGATAATCACGACTTTGTCGCAAACTTGTTCGGCTTCCGACAAGATGTGTGTGCTGAACAGCAGCGTGTGTTCTTTGCCGAGTTCGCGCACGAGTTCGCGCAATTCAAGCACCTGAAGCGGGTCGAGGCCAATCGTCGGTTCGTCGAGGATGAGCACTTCCGGCTCATGGAGTAATGCCTGTGCTAAACCGACTCGTTGCCGCATCCCCTTCGACAGAGCGCGGATGCGGCTGTCGGCACGATGGCTGAGGCGCACTCGCTCAAGCGCATCCTGTGCTCGCCCTTTGCGATTGTTGATGCCGCGAATCTCGCCGATGTACATCAAGTACCCAAGCGCGGTCATATCGCGATAAAGCGGCACGGTCTCCGGCAGATAACCGACTCGTTTGCGGACTTCCATACTTTGCTCGAAGACATCATAACCGGCGACCGTCGCTCGCCCCGAAGTCGGCGGCAAGAAGCCGGTCAACATGCGCAGCGTCGTCGTCTTGCCCGCGCCATTCGGCCCCAAAAAACCCGTCACTTGGCCGGGCTGCGCGGTGAACGAAATGCCGCGCACGGCGGTCACCCGCCCATACCGTTTTGTCAGATGATCGACTTCAATCATGGCAAAATTTACTGTCCGTTTCGTAGAAATGGCACAACTGATTTTAATGCTTTGTCGTCGTGATTAGCTCCGAGAGCAAAAGCGCATTATAACGCAGCCCTCGACAACACGAAATATTCATCCCGAAACACAAACGGGACGACGCCAAAGTGTCGTCTCATTTGTCTGTGGATTATCCCCTTATTGGCAAACTTTGCACATCGCCGCTCACACTGACCCAACTGCGATTGACCCAACCGGTGAGTCCGTTGACATTGATCTGCACCCAACTGCTGTCGGTGTTGCGCCCGACGACCGGGAAGGTTTGCCCGCGTTCGATGACTGTCAGGATGGTGCCGGTGAACGGGTTGGGCGCATTGCGCACATTCAAGAAAAACGCCGTCACCGTTGCGTTGACCATCGGCGCGGGTTGCCCTGTGCTGCCGTCAATCACGGGCACATTTTGTAGATTGACGATATTCAAGAACGCCGCGCTCGACCAACCGATAATCCCATTCACATTCAGACGTACCCAACTGCCATCGAGATTGCGTCCGGTGACATCATAGGTCTCGCCTTGCCGGATTTGCGTCAACACGCGCCCGGTGAGCACACTCGGCATATCGCGCACATTGAGGAGGAAAGCCGTCACCGTCGCTGTTGCGCCCGTCGGTTGCACTGAGCCGTCGGTGACCGGCACATTTTGTAGATTGACCGTGCTGAGGAATGATGTATTCGCCCAACCGATTAAGCCGTTGACGTCGAGTTGTGCCCAACTTGCGTCGGCATTGCGCCCGATGACCGGATACGTTTCACGCCCTCGAATGCGCGTCAACACCCGTCCGGTGAATGGATTGGGCGCATCGCGCACATTGAGCAATGAGGCCGTCACCGTAGCCGTCGCGCCGGTTGATGAAACGCCTTCATTGCCGATGCGCGTCAATTGATAATCGAGCAACGCCGCGCCGGTCGCCTCGAAATATTGCACGAGGAAACTGTGCGTGCCGCTCGTGAGCTGCACATCAGTCGTGTAGACATTGCTCGGCGACGGATGCCATTCGTCGATGCGCAATACGCCATCGATGAAGACGCGCACGCCATCGTCGGCACGCACACGCAAGCGATATATGCCCGCGTTCAACGATTGCACGCTCGTCCAACGCGCCGAGAAATGATCCGCCGGGATATTCGCCGCCGGCGAGCCGAAGCCCCAATTATTCGACGGGCTGCCCTCCGACCGAATCAAGAGTGGTGCGCCCGTGAGTGTCACGTTGCCGTAATATTCGGCTGTCCATATCGTGCTGCCCTGCGCACCGACCGCCCCAATCATGATGCTCAGCAATAGCGCGGTGCTCAGCGAAATTGCGAGTATTTTCTTCATGCCATGTCTCCCATTATCACAGGTTTTCTTTATATGTCTATGATAACAGAATCCAAATCTTGTTGCGTGACGCTCACCCAACGCCAACGTTAGAGATTTACAACATTGTCGTTGGGCAACAACCCCGGATAACACATCCGGGGTTGCTGCTGGATTCTACTTGTCGGGTATTACCCGGTGACGGGGATTCGGCTTAGGTCAGCGCCGCCTTCAAGGCTGACAAAACTGCCGAAGACCCAACCGATACGATTGTTATAACGGATTTGCCACCAGTCCAATGTTGTGTTGCGGCCGACAACTTGCGCCATCTCGCCTTCGGGCAATATGGCAAAACTGTCGAATTCGATGCCCGGCCCCCGTCGGATATTGACATCATTGAGGGCAACGACTTCGACACCACTCGTCACCGGTTGCCCGACCGAGACGCCACTCGTCACCGGCACATTCATGACATCTCGTGTGTTGACCAAAGCGCCAAACACCCAGCCGATGACATCACCCGTGTTGATTTGCCACCAACTGCTGTCGCTGGTGCGCCCGATAACCGGGTAAACTTCCCCTTGATTGACCGTGCGCAGAATGACGCCGGTTTCGATGTCGGGCGTGTTGCGGACGTTGAGCCGCTCAACCATCACGATTGCGCGTGGCCCGGTGACGGGCGCGGGGGTCGGGGCGCGGGTACTCATCTGCATCAGACGATAATCGACAAACGCATCGCCACCAAGCTCGTAATATTCGACCATGAAATTGTGGGCGCCGGTCGGCAGCGCGACTTCTGCCGTATAGGTTTCGCCACTCGCCGGATGCCATTCGTCGATGAGCAGCTGCCCATTCACAAAGACCCGAATGCCATCATCAGCGCGGACATCAATTCGGTACGTCCCAGCATTCAAGAACATCAGCCCCGTCCAACGCACCGAGAAGTTATCGTTGTTGAGGTTGTTGAATGGCGCTCTGTCGCCCCAATTGTGGGACGGTGTCGTTTCTGCTCGGACAACAGTCGGCATCCCGGTGAGGGTCGCATTGTTATAATATTGCGCCGTCCATACACCGACATTCAAAGGCACCAATTGCCCCATTTGCTCAGGTACTGGCAGCACCGGTCCCTGTGGAAAAACCTCCAAGTTCGCCCAGTCGAAGAAGATATAAGCGTTGCCCGTATTTTCACGATAATCGACTTGGATGTGATGGGTACCGGCGGTGAGGGGGAGGTCAGCGCTCACAATCTGGCCGACACGCGGTTGGCTGAAGGTGTCGATGAGCGGCTGAAAGTCTACCCAAACGCGCACGTTATCGTCGGCCAACACCGAAAAACGATAAACGCCTTCCGAGAAAGGAGCATCTGTCCCCCAACGGATGGTGAAGTTATCGGCATGAACCTGCGGCACCGGCGCGTTGACATTCCAGTCAAACGCGATTCGAGTGTCTTGCCGTGTGACAGCAGCCGGTTGAAGCAAATAGGGATTGTCAAAGATTTCTGTATTCCAGATGATGCCGCCTTGTGCATCGGCGGTTGGTGTCGTTACAAATCCCAGCACGAAGACGACAACGATGATAACCAGCCACAAGCTGTATTTGGTTTTCATTTTATCGCCCTCCTTCAGTTACTAACCTTCAGTTGCTAAAATGACAAAGCTCCGGCACAGCCACCGGAGCTTTTATTGACAGAGACACGGCGTTTTGTCGTTCGCCTTCTTGAACGACGCAACGCCCCCTAGCCCACAGAATATGCTGTGCGCTGTTTATAGTGTAGGATGTTTTTCATAAGAATTTCGCATAAATCGGATGTAAAGTCCGAAAAATAATTTGAAAACTGCAAAGGCGCAAGGGACGCAAAGAGATCATAAAGATTGTACGATGATGAACAAGTTGTGCGTTTTCCATAGGGGCGCTGCGGCGACCCTACAGAAAGACCCGTTGGGGCAAAGCGTGCTTTGCCCAACCCGTATCATTTTCATATTTTTATGACGACATAACGTGTCGTGAGCGACCCATTTGAAATATCGCCATCCCCATTACGATCAGGTATACTTGTCGCACAACGACAATATGATTTGCAGGACGACATTATGCCCACATCATCTCGTGACCGGATATTGAATAAATTGCGCGAAGCACGCCGTCCATTTGAGGACGCGCCGCCACGACCGGCTGCCTACATGCCCGTCACACAATTGACGGATACATCCCCCGATGCGCTGCTGGAAAAATTCACCGAGATGCTGGTCGGCCTCAGTGGAGAAGTCTACGTCGTCGAGGGCGACCAAGCTGCGTGTGATAAAGTGCTTGAATTATTGGCGAGTCACGAAGCGACGCACATTCTCGCGTGGGATTTTGCACATATTCCCATTAATGGCCTCGATGTAGCGATTCGTGATGCCGGTATCGAAATTACACAACCGACACTGCAAGACGACTCGCGCCCCGATGTCATCGCAAAAATCGACGGCGCACAAGTGGGCATCACTGGCGTTGACGCCGCTATCGCGACGACCGGCACACTCGCCGTCAGCACCGGGCCGGGACGCGGTCGCATCCCAACTGTGTTGCCGCCGGTCTACATCCCCATCATCACACTCGACCAACTCGTGCCGAATATCGAAGCGTGGTTGGCCGACGAACGCGCCGATGGCATGACCAAGATGCGAGACCGCGCCAATGTCGCCTTCATCTCAGGGCCGAGTCGTACCGGCGACATCGAAATGGAACTCATTCTCGGCGTACACGGGCCGGGCGTTGTGCAAGCTGTCGTCAAGCGATAAACACACTCGGCTACCGGAATACCAAACCATGTACGTTATCATATTCCAAATTAGCGCACGACCGGCCACCATACCGGCGAGGTTTCCGCAGCCGGGTGTTGTGTGATATTGCGCACGGCGCCATCTGCGAGGTTGATGACGAACACGTCGGCTTGCCCATCATCGCGAGTCGAGACGAAGGCCAGCCGCGTGCCGTCCGGCGACCATGCAGGCAGCGAGTCGTCCGCCGGGTGTTGTGTCAGATTCGTCACCCGGCCATCACGCACATCCATGACGTAAATCTCGCGTGTGTTGTCGGCCTCAATCGTCATGAACGCCAACTGCGTCCCGTCTGGCGACCATGCCGGTGAAAAGTTCGGCAGGTCATCGACCGTCAATTGTTG
>RFIA01000164.1 GCA_003695675.1 Chloroflexota bacterium | reverse complement strand
GCGCAAGGAGCGTGCAATAACCGGCAACATTTTCATCCCTCTTACAAAAAGGCACGCCCCGCCACGAAATAAAAACGCCCGCCTATGATAACACGGCGAGCGCTTTTTGGGTGCATATACGCAATGTACTGCGATCAGGTGACGACGACAGAATTCTCGCAACAGAATGGATTGGGCACATACTTGTCGGCATCCCAATCGTTGTGCCATTCCTCACCGTTGACGAGATAACGATATTGATACTCACGGTTGGTTTCAAGCGGCAATGTGATCTTGAATTCGCCCGACTTGAGCTGCTTCATCGGGATTTCCACTTCCCCCCATTCGTTGAAGTCACCCACGAGATGAGCAGTCTCGGCATCAATGTCTTCGGGCAGAACGAAGGTCACTTTGCAAACCGGCTTGCTCTTGAGATATTGCTTCTTGAGCATGTCATCCTCAAATATCTTGATTTTCAGATCAGATGCGTGTTCGCATCTGCCTCTTATTTTGCCGCAGACTCGGACGATTTCAACAGTAAGATTTCGACAAAATGCACAATATTTACATTGTTCATTTTTGACGAGAAATAAGGCGAAGAACCAACACATCAAGCCATTGCTCAGCTTGAGCAGACACCTACCCAGCAAGCGAATGCAAGTCGTCAACATTGCCCCGCAAGGCCGATTTTCGGGTACAATATGTGTATCGGTAAGTCAAACGGGAGGATAGTCTCATGTCGCTGAGAACTATCGCGATCATCTTGATTCTTGCCGGTTTGGTTATCGGCGCGGTGTCCGTGCTCGCAGATGTGATTGGCATTGGCAGCGGCGACAGTATCAACGGCGACGATTTCGGCACACGTCAAATCATCGGGTTGATTGTCGGTGTGGTCGTGCTTGCCGTTGGGGTCGTCATTTACCTTCGAGAAAGACGCAGCGAAGTGCCTACTTAGCCGCAACGTGCGGTCATCAGTGGGATGGCGGTCGCGAGGCTGCTATCCCCCCATTCGCAAATTTGCGATTTGGGTAGGAGCGGTTCGCCAATCACCCCTATGGAACTGTTGTCGATCACAAACAGTAAGGGCGATATTTGGCTCAATCACCTTGCCCCGTGCTTGAACGATCATTGAGCAATCGTTAAATACCTACCCCTGAAAACCTGTACACAGAGGGGGAATCGTCGCGTGCGGCGACGGTGGGTGTGTGCAGGAAAATCGCACTTTTGGGGCAGTCCTTATATGGTTGCGCTTCAATTTACTTACCGGCTACGTATTGTCGGCAGTCGGCTCGACAATGACTTCTTCAAGTTCGTAATCGGCTTTGATTCTTCCATCTTCTTCGTGACTGCTGTGCGTCTCGATGAGCGTGACGACCGCGCCGAGATTGGGCAGCACATAGCGCGTCATGACATGCGTCGGCGATTGCTGATTACGATAAAAGGCCAGCCGAGCTTCATCGTTCATGCGACGCAATTTGCGTTGTGCTTTCTTGAATGGTGTCTCGACCAATTCCTTGGCGAGTTGTTCGCGTTGTTGGGCGTTGAGATAGGCCACCATAGCCTCCTTATGTTGACAAGCCGGGTTCACTCCACAGACGCACATTTTAATACGAGAGGCGTCCCACGCCAAATGTCAAATTTAAAATGGTTCGCAATATGACCATCGGCTTATGTCGGTCAACATCAATGTTGTTGTAGAGTTAAAACATCGACAGCATAGTTCGCAAAGGAATCCAATGCGTTCACGATTATTCTTATTGGCGGTATCATTGCTACTCGCACTGAGCGCGGCGCAAAGCGCTGGGGCACAGGGCGAACGGCATGTGTGGGCATTTTATCTTGGTTTTTGGGCCGGTGGCAATTCATGGGGCGCGCAAAATCATCTCTTGAGCGACCGCCCGGCTATCGGCGATTACGATTCGCGTGATGGGGGCGTCGCCGCTATCCAAATCGAGCAAGCACAAAGCGCAGGTATCAATGGTTTTGTCGTCAGTTGGTTTGGCATCGACGACGGCGTCACGACGACACCGGCGCTCAACAATTTGCTCGACCGCGCCGCAGAGCGTGGCTTTGGAGTCGGCGCGGCGCTCGATGTCTTCGACGCCGACTTCAACCGACGCCGCGGCCAAATGGTGAATTCATTGAATTGGTTGATCGCCAATCGAGTCAACCATCCCGGTTATTTGCGTTATCAAGGCAAGCCGGTCATCTTCTTCGCTTTTCAAGAACGCACCGGCTTTAGCGATGCCGACTGGCAGGCGATTCGCAATGAAACCGACCCCAATCGCAATACACTCTGGATTGCTGAAGGCTTAGGCGGATGCTGCTTGCACGGTGGCGCGATGGATGGCATGTATGCTTTTAATCTGGCGTGGGCCAATGGCGCCGTCGGCCGCTTCGTGACCGAACGCAATGCGGTGCAGGGGCGCGGTGGCCTGTATATCCCGACGGTGCATCCGGGTTGGGACGAAAATTTGATCGCTGCCGCCCAAGGTCGCCCGAACCCGACGTCCCCACGCCCACGCAACAACGGGCAATTCCTCGCCACAAGTTTCAACAATGCGACGACAATTGGCTCAGACATCATCCTCATCGTGAGTTGGAACGAATTTCTCGAAAATTCACACATCGAGCCGAGCATCAATTTCGGCAATCAGTCACTCGACACCTTGCGTCCATTGATTGCGGCATGGCGCGGTAATGCGCCGTTACCGGCAGCCAACTCGTCGCCCGAACAGGGCGGTAATCCCGCGCCCGGCGGCACCACGCTGACGCCTACAGTCGCGACGCTCAATGTGCGCAGTGGCGCGGGCACCAACTTCGACCGCATCGGGCAAATCCGGCGTGGCGAGGTTTATGGCGTCACCGGTGAAACAGGCGGGTGGTTTATCATCGACTTCAACGGGCAGCAAGGCTTTGTCAGTGGGCAATTCGTCGCCGTCTCGAACAGTGGCGATGGTGGCGGTAGCGCAGCAGCCGGCGTGCCGACTGGCATCACTTATCGTGCGAATTTCAACGTCAATATGCGGCAAGCGCCGAACACCAACAGCCCGATTGTCGCTGTGATTCCATTTGAACGCACGGTGGATGTTGTCGGGCGCAGTGGCGACTCGTCGTGGGTACAGGTCAACTTCAACAACGGCAGTGGATGGGTCTCGGCACGACTCGGCCAATTGAGCGGTGGTCTCGGCGGGGTGCCTGTCACGGGTTAGCTTCGTCACGCCAACACCTTCAGGCTTGTAAAAAAAGGCGCGGAGGAATCTTCCTTTGCGCCCGTCACCATAAACCAGTACAATTTATCAAAACTCACGCAAAATCGGCGCGAAGTAGGGGCGACACATGTTGCGCTCCTACAAAAACACATCTGTTTCGCTGAACTGTGTAAGTCCTATAGATGATATTATTCAAAGGCGATCAGTTATGCGGGTTAATGGAGGGGGATTTATGAAACTTGCCTATATCTTTTTTGCCTATACAAAACCCGAATTGCTCATCCGCATCATCAAACGGTTGGACGCAGAAGGCGCGACATTTTTGATTCATGTCGATAAAAAGATCGACGACGCATTTATCCATCAAATCGAGGCGGCATTCCCGGCGAAGCATAATCTCTTCTTCACGGAGCGCGTCACGATTGAATGGGGTGACCCCGGCTTCTTCAATGCGTTGATGTTGGCGTTCAAAGAACTCGAAACGCGCAACATCGATTATGATTATGCCTTCACCTTATCGACACAAGATTATCCCATCAAAAGCCAAGCCGAGATGCAACGTATTTTGGCGAGCTACGAGGGCAAGCAATTATTAGAGTATATGCCAATGCCCAATCCCGAATGGGCGAATGGCGGTATGCACCGGATTGACCGCTATCACTTTTGGGTGGGCAAGCGACGCTTCGCGTTCCCCCCCAACATCTTGCGCAAGACTTTACCCATCATCCCCAAACGCAAGCTCCCGCACGGTTATCAACCGTATGCCGGTTCCAATTGGTTTAACTTCACCAAAGAGGCCATCCAATACATCAACGAATTTGTTGAGACAGACATTGGCAAAGACTTGGTGCGTTTTTATTCCCACACCTACATTGCTTCGGAGTCTTTCTTTCATACCGTGCTGTTGAATTCGCCGTTCAAAGATCAATGCGTCAATGATGAGCTACGCTATGTCAAATGGGGCGCAGGCGAGGCTCGGGCGCGGGTGATTACCGTCGATGATTTCGAGGCACTCAAACAGTCACATGCGTTATTTGCCCGCAAAGCCGACGACGCCGTGGACAGCGATATTCTCGACATGATTGATCGCGAATTGTTGGGAATGACATCGATCCCCTGACGACGTGCAGCGTGTTAGCTATTCAGCGTGTCAGCGTGTCAGCTTTGATCGTTTATGAGCAAGAAGCACACACAAATAACCACACATTAGCCTCGCCGGGCAATGTCTACTGATAACGGCTCAGATCACAGAGTCACAATTGAAACTCCCCCACTTATGCCGCATAATCGATTGGCGGGCATCGCTTTTGCATTCATGCGGATGATGTGTTTGAAGCATTGGCGAAATCCACGAATCATTGTCGTTGGACACGGCAAAGACAATGTTGCCGAATATGCAGTTATGGAGAAAATGATGAGCAGCAACGATCATAAACGACTCGTCCTGCCGGGGCCGGTCGAAGTCCGCAAAGAAATTCTCGACGCACAAACTGAATGGATGGTCGGGCATCGGTCAGCCGCATTTGCTGATTTGTTCGCCCGTTTGCAACCGAAATTGCAGCAAGCCTTCATGACGCAAAATCGTGTGTATGTCACCGCGTCATCGGGCACCGGATTGTGGGAAGGCGCGGTGCGCAACTGCATCCGCGACGAAGGCCGGGCATTGCATCTCGTCAGCGGCGCCTTCAGCGAACGATGGGCGAAAGTCAGCAAAGTCAACGGCAAGCAAATCGATGTGATTGAAATTGAATGGGGGCGAGCCTTCACGCCGGAAATGGTCGCCGATGCGCTCAAGCAACAAGCGTATGATGCTGTCTGCCTCGTTCACAACGAAACGAGCACCGGCGTGACGAACCCGGTGCGCGAAATTGGCGAAGTCGTGCGTGCGTATGACGATACGCTGTTCCTCGTCGATACGGTGAGTGGTTTTCTCGGCGCTGAGCTGCGCGTCGATGATTGGGGTATCGACATCGCGCTCACGTCGTCGCAGAAAGCCTTCGCATTGCCGCCGGGCATCGCCTTCGCCGCCGTCAGCGACCGGGTGCTCGAACGGGCGCAGCAAATCGATTATCGCGGGTATTATTTTGATTTCCTCGAACTCGAAAAGTATCTGCTCAAGAACAACACCCCCGCGACGCCACCGATTGCGTTGATGTTCGCGGCGGACAAACAGCTCGACGATATTCTCGCCGAAGGGGTCGAGAAACGTTGGGCGCGGCACACGCAGATGCGCGATGTCACGATTGATTGGGCGACGAGCCGCGACTTTGGGCTGTTCGCACAAGACGGGTATCGTTCGCCAACTGTGACGACCGTCGCCAACACACGCGGCATCGATGTCAACGAAATGGCTGCGTTCATGGACGCCCGCAATTTTTCAATGGACAAGGGCTACGGTAAAATCAAAGGCGAGACCTTCCGCATCGCGCACATGGGCGATATGCAACCGGCCACACTCGAAGAAGTGCTCGGCGGTCTCGACGAATTTCTCGGTGTGTAATGCGAGACACGTATTAAAATTTCTCAGAATCGCGAAGACATTTGGTAAAAATAGGGGCACAATATATTGTGCCCTTACAACAGATATTTTACACGCATATTTCTCCGTGTCTCTGCGATTCCCATAAGATTAACATCACAACAGGGGCATACAACCATGACTCCACACATTCTCGTACCCGATAATGTCGATGCGGCGGCGATCAAAAAACTTGAGCAACACAACAGTATCACGATCACAGCGCCGGGCAAGATGTCTCGTGAAGAAACGATGCGTGCCATTCCACAAGCCGACGCACTCATCATCCGCAGCGCGACCAAAGCCGATGCCGACTTGCTGCGGGCGGCCAATAAGCTCAAAGTGATCGCCCGCGCCGGGGTCGGTGTCGATAATGTTGACCTCGATGTGGCGACAGAGCGCGGCATCGTCGTCATGAACACGCCGGCGGGCAATACTATTTCCACCGCCGAACATGCCTTCGGTTTGATGCTCGCGTTGGCACGGCACATTCCACAAGGACATCAGTCGATGACAGAAGGCCGCTGGGATCGCAAATTATTCATGGGCACAGAACTGCGCGGCAAAACGCTCGGCATCATCGGCTTCGGGCGTATCGGACGCGCCCTCGCGAAACGCGCTATCGCCTTCGAGATGGATATTTTGACACACGATCCGTACATCCCGCACGATGTCGCGGAAGATCTCGGCGCTCGCCTCGTTGACCTCGACGCGCTGTATGCCTTGTCAGATTTTATCTCGCTGCACAGCCTCATCACCGACGAAACCCGCGAGATGATTAACCACGATAGCATCGCCAAGATGAAGCGCGGTGTCCGCATTATCAATGCCGCACGCGGCGCTCTGATTAATGAAAGCGATCTCGCCGAGGCGATACAAGAGGGGCGCGTCGCCGGGGCCGCCGTCGATGTCTACAGCACTGAACCGCCGGGCGATGACCATCCGTTGGTCGGCTTGCCGGGCGTCATCCATACGCCGCATCTCGCCGCGAGTACCACCGAGGCACAGGTGGCCGTCGCGGTTGAAGCCGCCGAGTTGGTTCTGGATGCGTTGTTGAACGAGACCTATAACAACGTCGTCAATCCGGCAGTGTTGAACAGGTAAGCAGACTGTGAATATCGACATCCATGCGCATATCATCGTGCCCGAAATCACCCGCGCCGCCGCGCCGGATGACGCATGGCGTCCACACGTCGAATGGGGCGACAACGGACAGATCATCGAATTCGGCGGCAGGCGACTCAATTCGGCATTGCGTGAATTCGTGGACATCGAAACGATTCTCGTGGAGCAAGATAAAGCCGGTGTGGATGCCATCGTGTTGACGCCGTGGTCGTCGTTGTTCGGTTATGACCTCGATCTCGACAAGGCCGTCCAAGTCAATCGCATTCAGAACGACGGCCTCGCGAAAATCGTCGCCCAACACAGCCCGCGAGTCGCCGCGCTCGGCACGGTGGCGTTGCAAGACAGCGACGCCGCCGTCGCCGAACTCGAACGAGCGGTCACCGAACTCGGTTTGAAAGGCGTCGAAATCGGCACAAATGTCAACGGCGTTTATTTGGGTGATCCGCAATTTCGTCCATTTTGGGAAGCGGCAGCGCGACTCGGCGCGGTGGTGCAGATTCATCCGGTGCCCGGTGTCGGTGGCAAAATCAATCGCGAATATTATTTGTGGAATGTGTTCGGCAATCCGGCAGAAACGGCATTGGCCGCCGCGCATATCATCTTCTCTGGCGTGTTAGAAGCATATCCCAATCTCAAAATTTGTCTGTTTCATGGGGGCGGGCATCTGCCCTATCAAATCGGACGGCTCGACCGCGCTTACAAAGTACGCCGCGAAACGCAGCAGCATATCAGTGCGCCGCCGAGTACGTATCTCAAGCGATTTTATTTCGATACCGTCACGCACTCGCCGCAAGCCCTCGCCTACCTGATTGACCTCGTCGGCGCGGGTCAAGTGATGATGGGGTCAGATTATCCCTTCGATATGGGCTATGACCAACCGACTCAGATCGTCAAGCGATTGCCTAATCTCAGCGATGACGCCCGCGAGATGATTTTGTCTCGCAATGCGCGGCAGTTATTCGGCTTCTAGGTCAACTCGTCGGTAACATTTCTCGCAAGCCTTCGCACGCATGTAGATTCATCCAATGTGCGAGATTGCCAATCGTGTCTTCATCTTGCATCGCAAAATATGTCTCACGCGGGATGTTGCGCAGGAACGTCACCGAGATGACCGGGTTGTTGTTGCGCGGTTGGCCATAGGCGACGAGGGTCAACACACCGCCGCTATAAAAACCGAGTTTCGAGCCATATTCGAGATAGGTGTTGTTGATAGCCGCGTTCTCCGTCCAACGCATCGACGACCGCGCAAGCTGCTTGACATTTTCCGGCAGCAACCCATTCGGCCCATAAATCGCCGCCTGCACATTGAGGAAATCGCGCACCGTGCCGGTCATCGTGTATTCATTGAGGACGTAACTCTGCACATTCCAATCGGGGAAACCGCGTCGCCGTTGGTCACGAAATTCCAATTCAGCGGCGTGCCATTGTGGGTCATTGAGAAATTGTTGGAAGTACGCCTCGCCGTCGGCAAACAAGGTTTCCGCCCGCGATTGTGCTTGTGGCAGCGTCAGCCTTCCGATTTCGTGATTGCTCATCATCAGCGCAATCATCGTCAGGGGATGCGGCGTCTCGGTATTGAAGACATTGACGCTGCGGTAAACACGTTCCCAATCGACCGGCTCAATCCGTTGCAAGACATAATCCGACGCCGCGTTGGAACTGTATTGCATCATGCCGACTCGGGCGACATCCCACAGGCTGATGCGCGTTGTCCCTTCGGGATAAGTCGCCATGAAGCGTTGGTGGGCGCCGCCGTCTGTGCCGGTCAGGTCGTAGCGATTGAGGTCGTCTACGCTGACCATTTCGTCAATCGTGATGCTGCCGTCGTCTAATCGATTGGCATATTCGATGAAGATGAGCAGCTTGCCGACCGATGCGAGCGGAAATTGCCGGTCGATATTGTAGACGACGGCGCGACTCGGATTGCTGAGGGGGATACAACCGATGGCGAAATCGTCGGGTTGGCGTTGTACCTGTTCCCACAATAAAGATAGATCAGGATTTGGATTGACGGTTTGGAATGCAAATGCAGGTGAACCACCGAACACGATAAGAGCGATCATGACTAACAAACGCACGATACGATATTCCTCCGCCGATGAGTATTCGTTCATTATTTTCCTTGAAAATAGACGATGTTCAACCGCCAAGTATGCCAAGAAAGGCACAACTCGCCAGAAAATCGATGTCTGTAGGGGCGCCGCGGTACCCCTACGGAAAACACGCAACTTGTTCATCATCGTACATCTTTATGACACCTTTGCCTCCTTCGCGCCTTTTTGCGGTTGATCCGTTTTACTTTTCAGACTCTACAGAATTATGTGTTATCATATTGGCGGAATAAACGAATGTAACGAGCTGCCTGTTCAGAAAGCTTTGCACACGAAACCATCACCGGCTTGATGTATTACGTCCACGTTTCGGAAGCGCACAATACCCTGTAGAGGACAGCATACGTGCTGCCCACGGCCTAAAAATCACATTTTCTTTGCGTCTTTCGCATCTTTGCGGTTTAATATCCTATGTAACAACTCAGGTCGCGTGTTTGCGAGCAAATAAACAAAAAGATTCAAGCTAGCAAAATTTTAAAATACTGGATTGTTGAGGGGATTTTATTGAGCGCAATAACCAAAACTTATAATGCACCCGTCGCACAAATCAAAAAAAGACGCAGAAGAAATTGGACGCCGTATTTTTTGCTGCTGCCGTCTCTCATTTATTTGGCGATGTTCTTCGCGTGGCCGATGTTCCGGTCGCTTACACTGGCCTTCCGCACAACCGATACATTGCTGACGATACGCGATGCGCCTGATTTTTCGGGCGACGCTGTCGGCAAGCTGCAACAGAATTCGCAATTCCAATTGATTGGCGGGCAGGGCAATATCGTCGAAACCCCCGGCGAGACCGGAACCGAAGTCTGGTTTCATATCAACGGTGAAGATGCCGACGGCAACCCGCTTGACGGTTGGGTTTTTGAACGCACAGTTCGTGTAGATGATCGCGAAAATGACGATGACCCGGCCACATCGGGCATCATCCGGCGACCGCGCCGCACCGAAGAAGAACATCCTACCGTGCCCGTTTATACCCGCCCCGGCCCGGCGGGCTTCACCGAGATCGCCGGGCAGATTGTCGCCGAGACTCCCGTCATCATCAGCGAAGTGGCTGATGTCGAAATTTGGTATCAATTACGCGCTGAAAAAGACAACGGCGATGTCATCGAAGGCTGGGCAGCAAAAGACTTCGTCGACATCATCAACGAGTCGGAAGGCCTCGCCCGTGTCGATAAAGGCGACTCCGGTGAATGGACGACGCGCTTCATCGAGCGCATGATAAATGACCGGGCATTCATCCCCGCGGTGCGCACGACATTCCTGCTGATGGCGCTCATCATCCCGATACAATTTGTCGTCGCCATCACCATGTCGCTTGTGATTCAATCACGCTTAAAGGGCAACTCACTTTTTCTCTATGTCTTCTCGATTCCACTCGGTGTTTCCGACCTCGCGACCGGCATCGTCTGGTTTGCGATCTTCACCCAACGCGGTTATATCAATAGTTTTTTGACCACTCTCGGGTTGGTTGACCAACCGGTGACATTCATCGACCCCGATAAGCAACACTTCATTATTCTGGCGATTGTGTTGGCCGAAGTGTGGCGGGCAACGTCGATTGTGATGGTGATTGTCGTTTCGGGTTTGCAAGCCATTCCGCACGAAACACTCGAAGCGGCGGAACTGTTTGGCGCGAGTTTCTGGCAGCGCCTGCGACATGTCATCCTGCCGATGCTCAAACCGAGTTTGCAAGTCGCTTTGATTCTGCGGACGATACTCGCCTTTCAAGTCTTCGCCGTCGTCATCGCGATTGCCGGGCGCGGCACAACCGTGCTCGCCAACGAGACGTTTTTGTGGTACGACGAATTTCGCAATAACAATGTCGCCGCGGCATACGCCGGGTTCATTCTGTTGTTGTCGATGATCACGGCGATTTTCTATCTGCGTGCGGTGCGAACTCAAGAGGAGAAAGCCGGATGACCGTAAAAGCGAAACGCGCGTCTATCGACCAACCGATGTCCGCTATACAACGGCGTGCGCTGCGCCGCCGTCGCATCAATCGTGGCATCAATTATCTCATTGGGATTCTGATCGCCCTGTGGATTATCTTGCCGATTTATTTGATCGCTTCGTTGGCATTTAGTTCGGTCGAGGGTGTGCGCGACTTCCCGAAAACAATCTTCCCCTTCACCGACATCTCGCTCGAAACATTCAAGTTTTTCATCAACACAACCGGCATCGTGGACTCGACCATCAACAGCGTCATCGTTGCGATGATGACACTCGTCTTGTCCACACTCATCGCCGCACCCGCCGGGTACGCACTGTCGCGTTACATCTTTCCCGGTCGCGATTTATTCCGGCTCGGCATTCTTGCAGTTCGCGCTTTCCCAATCGTGATTCTCGCTGTGCCGTTGGCTGTTATGTTCATCAACCTCAATATCTTCGACGAAGTGTACACCGTCGCCTTGATGCACACGGCGTTGACCTTGCCGACGACGGTACTCGTCATCGCGAGTGTGTTTGCGAGTGTGCCGCGCGAACTCGAAGAAGCGGCGATTGTCTTCGGCGCGACGCCACTCCGCGCTTTTTTGAGCGTCGTCATGCCGTTGGCGCTGCCGGGCATTGCGGCCTCCGCCATATTCACATTCGTCATGTCGTGGAACGAAGTCTTCGCCGCGACGATTTTGACATTGCGCAATCGAACATTACCGGCGCAGGTGTTGAGCGTGCTCGACACATCGCCCGAACCGTTTCAATTCGCGGGCGGGTTCTTCATGCTCATCCCGTCGCTGATCTTCATTTTCTTCATCCGGCGCTACCTGTTCAATATGTGGGGGCAGGTCTCGAAATAAGAGGGAAGCACAATGGCCGAAATTGTTGTCAAGAATGCCTATAAATTTTTTGGCGATTTCGTCGCGCTCAACGACGTCAGCCTGACGATTCACGACCAAGAATTCATGGTCTTGTTGGGGCCGAGCGGCTCTGGCAAGACGACTCTGCTGCGGGCGATTGCCGGTCTCGGCATGGCGGACGCCGGGCAAATCACAATCGGCGAACGCGATGTGACCTATCTGCCACCACGCGAACGCGGCATCTCGATGGTCTTTCAAAGTTACGCCATCTTCCCACACATGACGGTTTACGACAACATCGCCTTCGGCTTGAAGATGCGCAAGGCCGACAAAGCCACGATTGATAAACAAGTGCGCTCGTCGGCAGAACTCTTGCACATCGAAGGAATGCTCGACCGTTATCCGGCCAATATGAGCGGTGGCCAACGGCAGCGTGTGGCTGTGGCGCGGGCGATTGCTGTCGAAGCCGAAGTGCTGCTCATGGACGAACCGCTCAGCAATCTCGATGCGCTGCTGCGTTTAGAGATGCGGGCCGAACTCAAACGTTTGTTGGCCGACATCAAGGCGACGACGATTTATGTGACACACGATCAAATCGAAGCGCTCAGCATGGGTGACCGCATCGCGGTGATGAACGAAGGTCAAATCTTACAAGTCGCCGAGCCGACGACGCTTTACGATCTTCCCGTCAATCAATTCGTCGGCGGCTTCATCGGCAACCCGCCGATGAATTTCATCAACGGACAAGTGCAAAGCCACAACGGTCGTGTCGGCGTCAAAATCGGTGATTTCATGCTCGAAGCTGCGCCGGAGATGCAACCCCTTTTGCGCAGTTATGATGGCAGCGATATTGTCATCGGCATTCGCGCCGAGAATATGGAAGCCCTCCTAGAACCGGCGGACGACGCGCTCAAGGTACATGTTTTCGTCGTTGAACCGCTCGGCTCACAAAATTTGGTGACGACTCGCATCGGCGACGACATCTTGAAAGTTTCGACCCATCCCGACTTCGCTGTCAAGCCGGATTCGGATTTGTGGCTGCGCTTCCCGGCGGACAAAATCCGTTGGATCGACCGCGATACGGGCAAAGCGCTTTACCCAGCATAATGGGGCTAATGGAACTGCTCAAGTGGCGAGATGACGTCACCCGCGATTGTGTGCGTCATCCCTCAGCATCGTTGACCGACGCCTCATCCGCCTTGCGCGATTCGAGGCGTGTGCGGCTTTCATAGCGTTGTTGATAGCGCTGCTGAGCCAGTTGGCGCATATCGGCAACAATATCCGACTCATCGGTAATTTCGATGCCGAGCAAAGTTTCGATCACATCTTCGAGGGTGATGATGCCTGCCGTCCCGCCGTACTCATCGAAGACAAGGAAGATATGTTCTTTACGAGCGATGAACTCGTCCAACACACGGTCTGCCGACAAAGTTTCGGGCACCGAATGCAAAGGGCGGCTGAGTTCCTTCAAGGTCGTGCGGTCGTTATCTTCGGCGGCGGCGGCTAGAATGTCTGAACTGAGCACATAATACTCAATATTGTCGCGGTCTTCTTTATAAATGGGAATGCGTGAATACGGCAGCGCTTTAATTTCTTTGACCACCTCATCGACCGTCATATCTTCCCGCAGGGTGTAGGCAACTGTGCGCGGCGTCATGATGTCGCCGACGGTGACGAGTCGCAAACCCAGCAAATTGTGAAAGATACGATTCTCTTTCTCTTCGATGGAGCCTTCGCCAGCGCCGATTTGCGCCATCACTTCAAGCTCCGACCGGGTGATTTTCGGTTCTTCGGTTTTGCTCGCCAACAAACTCGTCATCGCTTGAAAAGCGACCACTATCGGATACAGCACGATTACCAAAAGCCGCACGCTGTATGCTGTGAATGGCATCAGCTGCTTCCAATATGCCGCGCCGAGTGTCTTCGGAATAATTTCGGAGAAGATCAGAATCAACAGCGTCAGCACCGCCGAGATAATCCCGACGAATTCATTGCCGAAGACGCCGACAGCTTGGGCACCCGCGCCCGCCGCGCCGACGGTGTGCGCAATCGTATTGAGCGTGAGGATGGCCGAAATCGGGCGTTCGATGTTGTCTTTATGCGCACGCATGATATAACCGGCGCGTTTGCCCTGTTCGATGAGTACTTCGATATGCGAAAACGACGTCGAAAGCATGACGGCTTCCCATATCGAGCACAGGAACGATATACCGAGCGCGATTCCAATGAACAACAGCAATCCCCCGACCGACCCGCTGACTTCGCCGTCAGTCGGCACATGTTGGAAGATTGGCTCGAATAGCAGTATAGATTTGTCTAACAATTTATGTCCCGAACTACGTGGTTAGATACAATCAGCATACGACGGCAATCAATTTTTGACAATGGGTTGTGGGCGATTAGCCCTCAGCCACCGTGAATGTACAATTTCCGGTTTGGAATGGGTTGTCTGTGCCCGGCCCGAAGTCGTCAATCCCGTCGCTGATGGCTCTGTCCCACGTGACAACATACGTAATTTCATAATCACCGGCTTCAAGCGGGCCGAAAGGCACAAACCAGAATACCCAGAAGTTGCCTTGTCGCACTTCAATCGGTTGTTGGAAGTCGCGCCAATCTTCAAGGAGAACGCCATTGACGCGCACTTCGTAATTCACATTGTCGATGTGATCTTGCAATTGTTCTTCTGTTTTGGCAAACCACGCCCAAAAGACATCAATCGTCGCGCCATCGCGCAGGAAAGTCGGTGCCAACCGGCCAAATGATGGATCATTACAATAGGCCAGCACATCGCTGCCCTGCTGCAACGACGCCGAACCCGGCCCGCCGATTGTCGATGGCGTCGGTGTCGGGGGCGGCTGCGTCGGTATCGTTGTTGGCGCCGTTGTGCTTAGTTGCGCGATGTCCACCGGCACACTCGTGATTTGCGGGTTGATGCCTGTTGCCAACGCTGTCGCTGTTTGATTGATCGAATCGAGATCAATCACGACATCATCGGTGCTGTTGTCATCGGCATTGGACGATGAGTCGGTCGGCGTGATAATCGGGATGAACAAGAGATCATCGGCTTCGAGTGTGCGGTCGGCTGCGGCGGCTGTCAAATCAACAACAGTCGGCGTCGCAATCGAACTCGGCGGTGTCGGCGTGACGGTGCCCTCGCCGAAAAGCGCTGTGGGCAGCGGTGTTCCTTGCAAGATCGCCGTCAGATTCGGCGTCGGGGTCAAGGTCGGTTCGGGGGTCGGGGTATCTTGGATACGCAACAACGACGCCGCGACCCAACCTTCGTCGCCATCTTCCATGCGGATGTTGAACCAATTCCCGTTCGGGTCTTGCCCCAACACTTCGACGCCAGTACCGGGCGGTAGGGCTTCAATCGCCCTGAAGCTGATGCCCGGCCCGCTACGAATATTGACAGTCTGTAACGAGTTGATAATGCCGATAATCGGCGGCGTCGCGGTTGGCAACGGGGTGTTCGTCGGCGTCAATGGAATGGGGGTGTCGGAAGGTGTTGGTGTGAATGTCGGTAAAGGCGTGCGAGTCGGCACGGGTGTTGATGTGGCGCGTGGCGTCAGGCTGACGATAGGCGCGAGTGTCGCTGTCGGCGCAGAGGCGACCTCGTCGCCAGATGTATTACACGCGGCCAACACAAACAGACTCAGTATGAGTAAAATTCCAAATCGTGTCGATTGAATGAAGGAAATTATTTTCAGCATACCCTACAGCTTACCAGCAAATTGCGAAGTGCGCAAAAATATTTATCAGCGATTCAACCTTTCGATCTTTCAGTGATCTTCGGTTAGTATTTGCAAAATGATTGGAACGGCTCAACCATCAAGAACGCCAAGAAAAGCGCGCTGCGTCAGAAAATTGGTGTATGTAGGGGCGCAGCGCGCTGCGCCCCTACAAAAAAACACGCAACGTATTCATCATCGTGCAACCTTTATGACCTCTTTGCGTTCTTTGCGTCTTCGCGGTTTTTCGAATTATTTTCTGGACTCTACATTTTGGTGGACATAAAAAGAAATTGAACCACAGAGACACAGAGAATACAGAGCTTTTTACAAACCATCCTCTGCAGTCTTTGACACTTTGCGTCTATGTCATCGGTTCTTTTTCTTCTCTGTCTCGCAAATAAATTGCCTGCGTAGTTGCTTTTTGGCAACGTTTTGACGGCGAAGGCGTCGTACAATCATCGTGTAGGCGCTGTGATTGCCCAATTTAGTCACAGATTATACAAAAGGGCCGCAATTTAGTTGGAATCAGGCGATAATTCACAAATTTCAAACGGCATTTCGTTTGACAGCCTATTGCATTGACCGTACACTGAAAAAATCACATCTCGTTGATTGCGCGGGATCGCAGGCCGTCGCAATTTTCAACCGTAATTTACGAAGGAGTGAACACACGCTATGAGATTCTTCCGCACGACACCGATAGTCGTTCTCTTTTTATTGTCGCTGGCTTTGTTGCTGGCGATTCCATCCAGTTTTGCACAAGGGCAAACCTTTGGCCTAAGCGACAGCGACTTCCAATTATTCAGCAATTTTGATGTCGCCGATTCGTTCCGCTTCGACGGTTCTCTCTCGCTGTTGGTCAGCGCTGAGGGAGAAACGATGTCGCTCGATATAACGGCGACCGGTCTGTTGGACGTCAATAACGAAGCCTTTCAGATTGATGTCAACGGCTCCATTACTGAGGATGGTGTAACAAGCCCTATTGACGCCGAAATCCGGGTTGTTGGGGAAACTTTGTACGCGATAGCGACAGACCCAGACACCGGTGAGTCAAGCGGTTGGCGCAGCACACCAGTGGACGAAGTATTTAATGCTGCCGATCTTGGCCCGTTGGGCGGTGCCGTGCCGGGTGGAGGCGATTCTGGCGGCGATGTCTTCGGCAGCGGCGATGTTGATCTTGAAGGATTATCGGGTGCTTTAGATGCCCTCAGCACGGTAGACCCAAGCACGTTCATCAACATCACACGTCTTGGCGATGAAAATATCGGCGGCGTCAATAGCGCCCATTTCAACGCCAATTTTGATCTGATCGCCTTTTTGAATTCACCGGCGCTCACTGCAATCATTAATGCTGCAGGTGCGACTGGCGCGCTCGACGACACGGGCATACCGCCGGAACAGATACAAGCATTTGTGCCGTTGCTGGGGTTGCTGCTGCAAGATGTTACCATTCAACTGGACACTTTCGTCAGCCCGGACGACAGTCTGTTGCGCGGTCTCGGAGCCGTGTTTAACATCACTGTTGACCCATCAGCATTGGGCGGCGAAGCTGGTGACCCGGTTGTCGTCAACTTCAACTTCGACATACGCATGACCGATGTCAACCAATCATTGACGGTTGAAGTGCCGGCGGGTGCTGTGGCGTTACAGGGTGGCGGTCTCGATCAACTGTTTGATTCTTCTGCGTCTGGTGGTGATGGCGTTGTCGCTGTTCAACCTACGCTTGCCCCCCCCCCAACAGCCGTTGCCGTGCAACCCGTCGGCGGCACAATCGTCGCCAATTCGCCGACGACCGTTCAGTTGACCGGTTCTGGGCCCGTCAATCTGTCGTATAATTCACCCGGTAACGAAACCGTCTCGATCACACTGCGTGCTCTGGGCACGGGCGACAGCAGTGTCGATACCGTCCTGTCCGTTTTAGACCCGTCCGGCGGCGAGATTGGCCGCAATGACGATAATGGCGGCGTTCGCCCCGAATTGGCGAGCCTCGACTCGGCGTTGGTTGACCTACCACTGACGGCGCCCGGCACCTACACCATCGTTGTCGACAGCTTCGGCGGTTTTGGAGTTGGCCCGGTCGAAGTCCTCGTTGAAGGCGTTGGTGGCAGCACGGCGGCTGCCGTTCCGGTTAGTGAGATCGCTGCCAATTCGCCGACAACCGTTCAGTTGACCGGCTCTGGGCCCGTCAATCTGTCGTATAATTCACCCGGTAACGAAACCGTCTCGATCACGCTGCGTGCTTTGGGTGCGGGGGACAGCAGTGTCGATACCGTGCTGTCCGTCTTAGACCCGTCGGGTTTTGAAATTGGCCGCAATGACGATCATGGCGGTGTCCGCCCCGAATTAGCGGGCCTCGACTCGGCATTAGTTGACTTGCCACTGACGGCGCCCGGCACCTACACCATCGTTGTCGACAGCTTCGGTGGTTTGGGAGCTGGGCCGGTTGAGGTACTTGTCGAAAGTGGCGCCGGGTCTGCGCCACCAAAAGGGAATGGCACAAGCGAAACGTTCAATGGCTCTGTTGCGCAAAACGAAACATTCACGCAAAATCTGAACTTCAATGCGGGCGATGTGGTCACAATTTCCGTGCGCGGCATCAATGGATTCGACCCCTTCACATCGCTGCGCGATGCGGGTGGCGTTGTTGTGGCTGAAAATGACGATCACGGCACGAACGACTCATCATTGGCCGCATTTGACTCAAAAATTCAGAACTTCACCATCCCCGCAAGCGGCAACTATACACTCGAAGTGCGTGGCTTTGGGGGCGCAGCCGGCTCATTTGATGTCACTGTCGAGACCGGTGGCGGCGCGGCTGCTGCCCCGGCAGGCAGTTCAAGTCAGGTATTCAATGGTAGCCTAGAGGCCAATGGCCGCTTTGTGCAGACGATCACCTTGAACGCGGGCGATGTCATCACGGTGACAGTGCGCGATGTCTCCGGCACGCTCGACCCGCGCCTCGAAATCTTCGATGCTAGCAAGGTTCAGGTGGCCGCAAATGACGATCATGGCACGAATGACCCAACGCTTGACGCGCTCGACTCGAAGGTCGAAAATTTCACTGTGCCGACGTCCGGCGTATACACACTTGAAGTAACCGATTTCTTCGGCGCCGCCGGTGATTTCGAGATGGTCGTGCAAATCAACTAAGTCGATCATACAACCATTGCCGACCGGCAACAGTCGGCGATGGGTATGCCATGTGAAAAAAGTCCCTCTTCACTTTGTGGAGAGGGCTTTGTGCCTTATACTGGGTTCACAAATATCGCTTCGGCAGGGCAGCGTTGATGACTGTCGAATATCTATATCTACAAACGGAGTCCTTTGATTATAAGGAGATAGACATGCCGGTTACAGTTGAACAAGTTGGCGACGAACCGATTATATTAGTGACAGTGAAGGGGCATCTCGACGTTGAGATTGCCAAAGATACGTACCGCCGTGTGGCTGAAATTGCGGACACGATTGAAGGCAAGATCATTCGCATCACCGATGTGCGCGAGCAAGAGACGACCTTTCCTGAGATGATTGAGATTGTGAAGAAAGCCGCCGGGACGGGGATGGCCGGTTCTGCATCGGACAAGCGCATCATGAATGTGTTTGTCGGGCGCGACGCGATGGCGCGAGTCGCACGCGACCTGATGAGCAACGAACAGCACGGCGGCGTGCAAATGCCGATGTTCCACACGATGGAAGACGCGATGCAATTCGCAAGAATGGAGATTGCACGCCAAAAATCAGCCGAATAAAGGGAGAGCGAACATGTGATTGATTGCGAATTGCACGCAATTGAGTCATGATTGTGGCGTTTTGTTGAACACACGCCCAAGAATGGAAAACACACATGTCCTCTCAAACGGCGACTCGTCGCTCGTGGGTTTTGCCCGTCCTCAGTATTGCCGCCCTCATCTTCGTCGCAATAATCGTCGCCGTCATCATCGTGACGCAATCGTCATCCGACGATGCTGAGCCGCCACCGTCGATTGTGCCGCGTCGACTCGGCGGGCACAGCGAGTGGGTGCGCAGCATGAGCTTCACGCCCGATGGTCAGCAGCTTGTGACGGCGGCGACAGATGCCATCGTGTGGAATGTCGCGACGGGTACGCAGCAGCGCGTGCTGCGCGATGCGTCGTTTGCGGCCGTCAGCGTCGCCGTCAGCCCCGACGGACGCTATGCCATCTTCGGCGATGTTGACCGGCGTCTCAAATTGTGGGACATCACAACCGGTGAGCAAACCGCCATCCTCGAAGGTCACGACAATATCCCTATCGCAGTCGCCTTCAGCCCCGATGGCGCGACCGTCTTGGCCGGTTATCCTGACGGCTTCGTCGTGCCGTGGCATGTCGCTACCGGGCAGCCGGTCAATTTGTTGGCCGGTCATACCGACAGCATCACCGATGTCGCCATTAGCCCCGACGGGACGCGGGCAGTCTCGGCCTCGTGGGACGACACGGCAGTGATATGGGATATGACGACCGGTGCGCCGTTGATGGCCTTGCGCGGTCATGAGGATGATGTCACCAGTGTCGCCATGAATCCGGTCGATGGCGCGACGATTTTGACCGGCGGCGGCGATGGTCTACTCATCTTGTGGGATGCCACAAGCGGCGCGGTGCTCAAGCGTTTGAGCGGGCAGAACGCGGGTATCAACAGCGTCGCCTTCAGCCCTGACGGAACGCAAGCCGTCTCCGGCGCGTTAGATGGCAGCGTAACCGTGTGGGATTTAGAACGCGGCCTCGCCGTCAATACACTGCGCGGTCACACCGCGCTTGTGGCAGCGGTCGCCTTCAGCCCTGACGGAAAAACCGTCGCCTCTGGCAGTTGTTCCGACTTCGACACAACCGACCGTTGCATACGCGGCGAGATTCTGCTGTGGGATTTAGACAGCTGAGCTGCGAGATGTTGAAACATCCGGCTACCGAAATGCCATACCGACTGCACGCAGACACAGCAGTTCCTAAAGATGAACACGTTGTGTGTTTTCCGTAGGGGTACATGATCGCGTGGAGTCAGCAATTACGCCCAAACCCCACCCCTGTATCCTTTTCAGGGGTAGGTTTTTAACGTATGTTGTGGAAAGAGACGTTCGATGTTTAAGATAGACAATCGATTGCTGCCGCCAGAGACTGAAGTCTCCGGCTACCGGGCAAGACAAGTACCCTGAAGGGCACTGTTTAGGAGCACACACCACCAAGTTGTCTAAAATTGCCCTCCAACAGCCTGCTGAAGCAGGCTTGGTATTTCGGTAGCCGGAGACTTCAGTCTCTGGCGGCAGCAATCGATTGT
>RFIA01000015.1 GCA_003695675.1 Chloroflexota bacterium | reverse complement strand
TTGATGAATGTGCAATTTTCATACGATTGAAAGGCTCGCTGTGCCCCCGTAAAATAATCATTTGGCACTTTTTTATCGACGTGAATCAAAAACTGGACATTTGCCCCATTCAAACGATCTACAAGGCGGATGACCTGCTCAAGATTTTTATAAATAATGAGTAGATAGACTATATTAATCACTGTGGTTATGTCGTCCTATCTGCGTATGCTGGGGCTTTTTGGCGCTTCGAGCAATTTGTCATTGTGTGAGCGTGTAAAGCAAGTCATCAATCGGATGAATACATCAGTGGCCTTACCTGTCTTGATGTGCGTTCTGTGCATTTTACTTTATACTCAATTTGAAAATAAGTGCCGCCAGACATTAAAAATGTCCGGCTACCGACATACCAAACCCACTAAAGGGGTTATTTGGGGGATATGCAATACAATGCAGTACCCTTCAGGGATAGCAGCCGGAAACCGCTATGTCTACGTGCAGAGCATTTATGCTCTAGTTGCCTCGTGATTTCTGAACTGCGTAAGTCCTATTAGTATACTGCTTGTCGATTAATTTGCGTACTAGAAATTTTTTTCTTGCCCTGCGCCTTTGCTTCCGTTTGGATAGTACCAATCCGGACTATCCGGACGATTTGATTGACTGGTATGCAGGCGGTTGTTATACTCATGGATGGGATGCCGAGAAAAATAAAATTTTGTTTAGTAGAGAACTTGAGGAGACAGAATTATGGATAATCGATCCAAAAAGATCTACGATAGCCTCACCGAAGAGCAAAAAGCGCAAATTCGTGAGGAATATCGCCGGGCGTATGATTACGACCCGGAAGATCCCCTTTTTGGCTTGAGCAAGGCGGAAATTAGCGGGCCGAAATTGAGTCGGCGTGCTTTCCTTCGCTTGATGGCGGCGTCGGGTGCCACACTTTCGCTGGCACATCTGTTACCGGCGATTGGTGTGAAACCGGTCTCGGCAGCGCCCGCGGTTTCGACTGCGCGGCAGGGCGGCGGCGGTGAATTGACGGCGGGCTGGGCCGGCACGATGGAAATCACGACCCTCGACCCGGCACAGATCAATCAAGTGTTGCAATTCCAAATTTCGTCGAATGTTCTGAGCGGGTTGACGCATATCAATCCTGATCTCGTTGCCGAAGGCGATCTCGCCACCGATTGGACAGTTTCGGACGATGGCTTGGTGTGGACGTTTAACCTGCGCGAAGGCGTCAAATGGCACAATGGCGACGACTTCACCGCCGACGATGTCGTCTTCACGTTCAATCGCTCGAAAGACCCAGAACAATCGATTCACTCCGGCAACCTCGTCAACGTCCTCAGCGTTGAAGCGGCTGACCCGATGACTGTCGTGCTGACACTCGAACGGCCACAGGCTTCGCTGCTTGTCAAGACACTCGAACGGTCAAGTGGTCGTGCGATGACGATTGTCAACGGCCGCGCGATTGAAGAAATGGGGCTTGAGCAATACGGCCTGACTCCGGTCGGCACGGGGCCCTTCATGGTCACAGAGCATCAACTTGGGCAAGGTGTCGTCCTCGAACGCTTCCCAGACTACTACGACCCAGAACGCCCGAAACTGGATCGCGTGACGATTATCCCGATTAGTGAGCCGGAACCACTGGCCGCCGCCATCGAGTCGGGTGATATTCAACTCATTGGTGGGAATGCTCCAGCAGCCGAATTGATTGACCGCTTCGCCACTAACCCAGATTTGGTTGTTTCAGAGATCACCGGCCCCGGTTTCCAATCGATGTTCATCAATCCATGGCGCGATCCTTTCATGGTGACAGACTTCAATAAGTCTGTCGATGAATTGCTTGAAGAAAATGGCTTCAAAGTGCGTATGGCGATTGCGAAAGCCTTCGACCGCGAGACATTCATCGAACGTGCCCTTTTCGGACGTGCCAGACCAGCATTCGGCTCCATCAACCCGGCCATGGGGTTCTTCTTCGACACCGCCATCAATGAAACCAGCCGACAAACTTTTGATGTTGAGGCTGCACGGCAATTGTTGGCCGATGCCGGCTTCCCCGATGGTGAAGGATTCCCAACATTGAAATTGTTGACAACACCAGCCGGGCGACGTGAAGGCGAGGTTATTGCCAATATGTATCAACAAAATTTGGGTATCACTATCGAACTGGACATCAAAGACTTCACGGTGCTTATTGAAGATGCGAACCGTATGAATTATGACCTGATGCGGCTTGGCAGTGGCGGCGACTTCGATCCTGATGATGCGCTGGTCGATTGGATGACGACCGATTCGCGCTTCAACGGCCCCGACCGCGATGTCGAAGCGATGCCGTTTGGCTTTTTCTCCGACGCGCGTGTTGATGAATTGACGGCGCAACAATCGTCAGAAACTGATCTTGAGACACGCCGCGAATTGGTGCAAGAAGCCAACCAAATTACTTCGGATAAGGTTGCTGCTGTCTTCACCCATCACCCGCTAGACATCCTTGTTTTCCGCAGCGAAGTCAACTTCCCGGACGAGAGTCGTATTCCGGGCTTAGTTGACCTCGACCGCGTGA
>RFIA01000163.1 GCA_003695675.1 Chloroflexota bacterium | reverse complement strand
TTTGAACCGAGTAATGCCACCACGCTGTTCTGTGGCACTTCAAGCGAGATACCCCACAACACTTGAATCGCGCCATAACCCACATGCAGATTATCGATTTTTAGCATGGCTGCCTCCGAGATAGGCGGCGATAACGTGTGTATCTTGCACGACTGCTTCCGGCGTACCCTCGGCAATTTTGCTGCCCGCGTTCAACACGATGATGCGGTCGCTGCAATTTGTGATGGCTTTCATGATATGCTCGACGATGATGATGGTGATGTCCATCTCATCGCGGAATTTGCGCACACGCTCCACCGCGAGTTGTATCTCGGTCGGGTTGAGACCGGCCATGAACTCATCAAGCAGCAGCAGTTTCGGATTCGTCGCGAGGGCACGCGCCACCTCAAGCCATTTGCGTTGCATGATGGTCAATTTGCTGGCAAGTGAGTCCGCTTCATCGAGCAAGCCGACGTAGGCAAGTATTTCACGCGCTTGTTTCTCTGCATGATGACGTGACTGAATCGTCGTGTCGCAATACAAAATCGCGGCGACGACATTTTGCGCCGTCGTCAAATTCATGAATGGGCGCACGGTCTGAAAGGTGCGTCCCATCCCGCGCTGCGCGATCTGATGCGCTTGCAAGCCGGTGATGTCTTCATCGCGAAAGATGATGCGCCCCGATGTCGCCGGGATTGTGCCGGTGATAACATTGAACAACGTCGATTTGCCAGAACCATTCGGCCCGATGAGACCGACGATTTCGCCTTCATCGACGGTCAACGACACGCGGTTGAGCGCCTGCAACCCGCCGAATGCTTTTGAAACTTCGTGTATCTGCAATAAGGTCATTAGTTATCGAATCACTTTATTGAACCGCAAAGATGCCAAGTACGCTAAGATAATTATTTTGGTAACCACTCAGATCAAGCAAGATGACAGATGATTGAACCGCCAAGACGCCAAGTACGCCAAGAATTTTCAAAATCGCTCTGCATCCTTCGCGTCTCTGTGCCTTTGTGTTGAATCTTTATCTTTTTGTTTTCCGTTTGCAAACAGATGGCCTGAGCTTATTTTGATAATACGACTCGTTTAATTCCACGTTTCAGAATTGGAACATTGAAATTTATTAACAGGCCGAGCTTCAGATTAGTCGCTTTCAAATATGAAATTAGCTGAGCTTGATGAACAGGTTCTAATTCCTCAACCGCTTTTAATTCGATAATCAAACACTTATCGACCAATAAATCCAATCTTTGTTCACCGATTGATACGCCTTTGTAATCAACTTCAATTTTGTATTGCCGCTCAAACGGAATATCACGCAAACCAAGTTCTACAGATAGTGCTTGTTCATAGACCGATTCCAGAAAGCCGGGTCCGAGTGTCCTATGAACCTCTATAGCTGCCCCAATAACCGTATGCGCTAAATGGTCTGTATAAGCATCCGGTTCAGACATATTCCTCATCTTCCTATAAATCACTTAAAAATCTCTTGGCGTTCTTGGCGTCTTGGCGGTTTAATCATCTGTCATCTTGCTTGATTCATGCCTGTAGGCTGAGTAATTCTTTTGCTTGAATTCTAATCGGTCGATTGCATCGCTTGCCACACTTTGACCGGCCACAGGGGCATGTCGATATGACGGACGCCGAACGGCTTGAGCGCGTCCATCACCGCATTGACGACCGCTGGCGTCGCGCCGATAGTCGCCGCCTCGCCGATGCCCTTGGCGCCGAGCGGTGAATGCGGCGTCGGTGTCTCGGTGGCGTCGGTCGTGAAGTGCGAGAAGTCCCCTGCACGCGGGATATGGTAATCCATGAATGTGCCGCTCACCAACTGCCCGGCTTCGTCATAGGCCGCGATTTCCATCAGCGCTTGCCCGATGCCCTGCACAATACCACCGTGAATTTGCCCTTCGACAATCATCGGGTTGATGCGCACCCCGCAATCATCGACCGCATAATAATCGCGCAGATGGATGATGCCCGTATCGCGTTCGACTTCGACAATGGCGAGATGCGCACCGAACGGGAAGATGATTCCCGGCGGACGATGAAATTCGGTCACTTCAAGACCCGGTGTCGTGTCCGGCGGCAGCTCGCCGAAGTGCGCCTGATGCGCGATTTCTGCCAATGTCAGGGCGCGGTCGGGCACTCCCTTGACCTGATACTTGCCTTCTTTATATTCGACATCTTCCGGCGCGGCTTCGAGCATATTGGCCGCGAATTTGAGCGCTTTGTCGCGCACTTGACGCGCCGCGTAAATCATCGCCGTGCCGCCGACCGTCAAGCCACGACTTGCGAAGGTGCCAATACCCATGGCGACCGAAGCTGTATCGCCGAATTTGACTTCGACTTGATCAAAATCGACGCCGAGTTCGTCAGCGACGATTTGCGCAAAAGCCGTCGCATTGCCTTGACCTTGCGGCATCAAGCCGGAGTAAACTGTGACCGCGCCGGACGGATTGACGCGCACAGTCGCGCTTTCAAATGGCCCCATACCGCTCATCTCGACATAAGACGAAACACCGATGCCGAGCAAACGGTCGTCGTCATTTTCGCGACGTGTGCTTTGCTCTTTGCGCAACGCCTCATAATCGGCGATTTCGAGCAAGCGATTCAACGCCTTTTCATACTCGCCACTGTCATACATCGGGCCGAGTGGCGACTTGAACGGGAACGCATCCGGCGCGATGAAATTCTTGCGCCGCACCGCAACCGGGTCGAGGTCGAGTTCGTGCGCCACGAGGTCGACCAAACGCTCGATGTAATACGTTGCTTCGGGTCGCCCGGCGCCGCGATAGGGCGCAATCGGAACGGCATTAGTGAACAAGATTTTGACTTCAACATCGACATTCGGAATATCGTAGACGCCTGTGCTCATCATCACCGTCAGATTCGGCAGCACAGTAGCATTCGGGTACGCGCCCGTGTCCGCGAGGATGCGCATCCGCACAGCTGTGATTCTGCCATCTTCGTCAGCCGCCGCTTCGACATCGGCGATTTGCGAGCGCCCCTGAATCGTCGCCTGAAGATTTTCTGAGCGCGTCTCGACCCAACGCAATGGGATGCCGAAACGTTGTACGAGCGCGGCGAGCACATGCTCTTCGGGGTAACTGCCGCTTTTGACGCCGAAGCCGCCGCCGACATCCGATGCGATCACGCGGATGAGATTGTCGGCGATGCCGAGTGTTTTTGAAATGTCGCTGCGAACACCGTGTGGGGTTTGTGTCGCCGTCCATATCGTCAAGCCGCCCGTGGCTATATCTGGCGCGGCAGCCACAGCACGCGGCTCCATCGGCGCCCCGGCGAGACGTTGCTGATACAAACGCGCTTTGACAACCGCGTGCGCATTGGCGAAAGCGGCGTCTACATCGCCGTGCTGCTTGCCGAAAACATGCTCGACATTGCCGGGTGCGTCATCCCATACTAGCGGTGCATCATCGGCATCAGCTTGTTCGAGTGTCGCGACGGCAGGCAACGGCTCATAATCGACGAAAATGTCTTCGAGCGCGTCTTCTGCGATTTCCGGCGTGTCGGCAATCACGACGGCAATCGGTTCGCCGACATAACGCGCACGCCCAACCGTCAACGGAAAAGTGCGGCGCGTCGGGTTTTCATCGGGCGGCAGAACGGGATAAATCTTCTTGAGCGCATCTTGCAAATCTTCGCCCGTCAATACCGCGACGACGCCATCGCGCTGCCGCGCATCTTCAACATCAATGCCTTTTATGTTGGCATGAGCGAACACACTGCGCACAAAGGCGACATATTTCATGCCGGGCAGCTTGAGGTTCGCCGTGAATGTCCCCCGCCCGGTCAACAGATGCGGGTCTTCTTTACGTTTGACTTCGGCCCCAATCAGTGCGGAAAATACCATAATGTTGTTTTCCCAATCGAATCAACTTAAGCAAATTTGTGATGAATGCACATATTTAACCGCAAAGGCGCAGAGAACGCAAAAAAATGGCATGATAGGGTATGTTCAAAATCTGCGGGTACACCTGCTGTAATGGGCGAAACAGGCGTGATATATCGCGCCCGTACTTCAAATCGCTAAGTCGTTTCGCCGGACTCGTCGTCTGACAACAACCCGGCGATGCTATCTTCCCAATCAAGTTGATAAAAGAAAAGCCGCAAGCGTCCGTGCGGTGTGCCAAGAACATCATGAAAAATTTCGACCGCCTCCTCAGCGAAGGCTTGTTTCTGCTCATGGGTTGTAGGTGTCGGTGTTGCGTGGATGACTTCGACCATCGGCATGATATTTGTTCCCTATGGATTAAGCGCGATTGCGCACACTTCCTTAGAAAATAGAATGATTTGAACCTGATTCCAATATATGAGGCGCAAAGAATGCCAAGAAAAACGAAAATTCAACGCAGCTTGTAGAGACGACACGCTGCGTCGTCCCTACGGAAAGACCCACCTCAAATATTGTAGCGATGGATAGAGAACGTTCAAGTCTCGGTTGCTTTGATAAGCGGATGATGCGCTTGTCGCCACACATCATTGATAGCGCAAAATATCGGAGACAGTTTTGCGCGACGAGTTCAACGCCGGGCCGATACTCGCTAACGTCGTCAGAAGCAACATTCCGATGAAGCCGATGAGTAATGTCACCGGCGGAAATTCAAATTCGATATTTTCAAAACCGAGAGCGTTGTTCAACACAAGCGCAATGCCGATGCCAAGTGGTATCGCGAGGATGTATGAGATGATGCCGACGATGAGGCCTTCGACAAGAAATTGTAACGCAATCGTCGATGACCCGGCGCCAATTGAGCGCATCACACCGATTTCGCGTTGCCGTTCGAGCACCGAAATTGTGAGTGTCGTCAGCAAGCCAATGGCACCGACAAGCGCAATCAATATGGCGGCGATGAGCAATATCGAAATGAATTGATTGATGAAAACGGATATATCTTCGGATTGTTGTAATTGATTTTGCACAAGCGCGGCAATATCGTTGGCGACGAGTGTTTCGCGCACACGTTCCATTACTTCATCGGCTTCGGAAGTTGTCGGGTTGTTCGCGTCCATGATGACGAAGTAACTATTTGGCGTTGGCGCACCGTTGAGGCTGACACCGGTGATGTCCACGAGTTCGTCAAAAGCAAATGCAATCCCTTCATCGGGGGCATTTTCGATTTGTGGTGGCACATCGACGATGCCCACAATCGTATATTCGCCTGTGTAATCACCGATGCTGACTGAGACGACATCGCCTTCACGCAGATTCGCACGTCTTGCGAGGGCAGTCGTCACCAAAATTTCGCCATCTTCGAGTCCACGCCCGATGAGAAATGTGCTGGCAATCTCGTCGATGCCGAGTGCGGCGAGTGCTTCGTCGCGGCCAGCAAGCTGCGCATCAACGACAAATTGATTCGGACGCGGCACACCGGCGCGTATCCCCGCCAGTTCGGACATGCGTTCCCAACGCATATAGAAGAAATCAAAGGCCGATTTGTCGACGCCGATGATATTCTCGGTGAAAGTTTGCCCAGCGAGTGTGAATGTCACTGTGTCGCCGTCGCCGACGCCGAGTTGCGCAGCCATCGGCGATGTGATGATGACGCCTTCGCGTTGTGGGTCTTCTTCCCAACCGGTGCCGTCGATGAGATCAAATGTGAACACATCCGCCGTCGTGTCGATGGAGAATGACGCGACTTGATTGTTCTGGGTGAAGAAGTTCGTATACGGCCCTTCAATGCTAAGATTGACGAGTGTGCCTGGGCGGACATCGCGGACACCATCAACAGCGATGAGGGTTTCGCGCACCTCATCGAAATTGTGCAAATCATTCGGCACGACGAGAATCTCATAATTGAGCCGATTGAAGATAGCTTGTACCGCGTCGTTGAGCGAGATGCCTATCGCCAACACCCCCATGAAAGCCGCAATCGCGACGGTAAGTGTTGTCCCCGTCAAGGCGAGTCGCCCCCGTTTTTTATACACATTGCTCACCGCCTGCCGCACGCTGATGGGCAACGGCAACAGGCCAATCACCCGCGCCATGAAGCCACGACCATAATTATCGCTGATGCCAAGATCGTTCAATGCTTCGACAATATTGATACGCACACCGTTGAAGACCGGTATCGTCGCGGCTATCATCGGCACGGCGAGACCGAGTATCAACCCGGCCACAATCGATGATGGCGAAATTTGAAAGCCTTCGATCAAAATATCGAGCGTTGTCGCCAACGATTTTGAAATCTCAAGACCGAGAAAAATGCCGGCAATGAGCGCCGGGAAGGTGCCGAACAGACCGTACATGAGGGCGATGCCGGAATAAATCGTGTAATTGTCACGATAACTCGCGCCGATGAGCTTCATGATGCCAATTTGCGACTTTTGCTCGACGAGGATGATATTGACGACATTGACGACTAAAAAGCCAGAGATAATCACCGAGACTAATGCGAGTAGGCTGAGGACATTGACAGTGTTCTCGGCATTGACGAGTTGCAAATTCTCCGCCGGATTTTCCAGCAAGGCGAACAAGGGGATGTAATTTGTATTCTCGCTGATAGCTGTTTGAAAGGCATCGAAATTTTCTTCAGCAAGTGCAAATGATTCATAACGAGCGACGAAAGCATTGAAACCTCTGAAATTCAACAAGGCTTGAGCATCGTCATATTCGGCATAGATGCCGTCCTCAGGGCCGAGACCACTGCTGCCTTGTGCGCCGGGATTCGTGAACGAATAGGGATGAAAAACCAGACCACTCACCGTGAATGTCGCCTGGCCCACGCCGTCGGTGGAGGCAGTTTGAAAGACAATTTCGTCACCAACATCAAAACCGTTGACTTCCGCCATGCGAACTTCAAGCGCGACCTGATTGCTGCCGACCGTTGGCCACCGCCCACGAACCAATCGCAACGGTTCGAGTTCTACATCGGGCAGCGCTTTGTCGTAAGCGCGAATTTCGGCTTGCTTGAATTCGCCGTCGGCATCGCGAAAATTAATCGAGTAAAAAGCGTGGCCTTCGACGCGCTCAATGCCATTCAACTCGGCAAGTGCTTGCCCGGCTGCATTTTGTTGATTGAGTGTTTCGAGAAATAAGTCGTTGTCGATAGGGGCATCAATCTCAGGGCGCACGATGACATCAATCATCGTCAATTCATCTTCACGCACATCATTTGTCAATTGCCGGGTGATGAGGTCACGAACGGTGAACAACGAGACGACAGCCAGCACCCCGATGAAAATACTCGCCGAAACGAGTATTGTCCGTCCCGGACGCGACCCGATGTCATTGAATATCTTGTGGCCGCGTGTTCTGAACATTGCCTCTCCCTCGCCAATGATGCGCGTTGCGCTCGTGGATTCTTGTAAGGACGCCTTAACGCGGCGACGCTTGCGTTTCGTGATATTATTGTTGAGCGGTAAATTGTGTTGAGTCGTGTCTGAAAAGTCTAACAAAGTTGTCGATAAAACACAATCGACAACGAATGCACCTGCCGCGAGACACCAACTCCTTAAAAAACGAGTGCCCTTGGGGGCACCCGAAATTTCACGTATTTTGTGATGACAAATCGAGATGACAAACGACGTTATGCAGCGAGATGATACAACCCATCCGGCAGGCCAACCGGCCAGATAACCGAATATGATTTGCCGTCATGATAGTATGTATTGATTTGAATCTCGCCTGTCCATAGGCGATAGACATTCAATGCTTGACCGGTGGCTTGAATGTTGCCCGAAGCAATATCAAAATGGTGTTGGTCTTCGCTCGGCACACCGATGGATTCGAGTAAGTCCGGCGGGATTTCGAGATCAAGATGACCGTTGCCGTCGTCTGGGTCGATACCGAAAATTCGGATGACCCCGTCAACGACGTAGATGGCAATCGGCGCGGCGACATCGCGATCTTGGTAATCATTGATCCGACCGTCGAACAAATTCGTTGCCGGTGGGCCGGCTGCTGTGTCGCTACCGTCACAGGTTTGGGCGGGCAATGCCGCAAGCGGATTGCCGCCCCCGCGCACACGAACTTCGACGAGTGAATTGTCGGGCAGGCGCTCATTAAGTCGAATCACCACGCGCCTGTTGACGCCGGGTCCTGTGCCATTTTCTGACGCAGACCCGACGACACGTCCGTTGTGAAAAGCATTAAAGGTGAAGCCGCCCGGTGGTACTGGGCCATTCAATTTGTATTCGATGATGATGTGTGTGCAAAAAGTGGTGATCGAACCGATATTCGGCGCACATGCGGCGATAATCAACATCACCAAGAAGATCAATGACCGCAGTCTGTTGTGCCCTTTCAACAAATAATACATGGATAATTCTCCGTAAATAATTGAAGCAATGACATCGAATGTTGTAGCTGACAGGAAAATGTGGCATTGTTAAAATAACAAATCTTTGGGGCAACATCTCTGAAACGCGACATTATTTACAAAAAATTCGTTAATTTGCTTCTCGTGAACATAAGGAGTTGTTAATGATGCACATCAATGAACTCGACACGCCGAGCGTGTTGATTGACCTTGACCGAATGGAAGCCAATATCGCGCGGATGCAGAAGCGTTGCGATGATCTTGGTTTGGCATTTCGCCCGCACATCAAGACGCACAAAATCCCTGATATTGCGAAGATGCAGGTTGAGGTGGGCGCAAAAGGTATCGCTTGCCAAAAAGTCAGCGAAGCGCGTGTTTTTGCTGAGGCCGGATTCGATGATATTCAAATTCCGAATAGTATTGTCGGGCAGCAGAAAACAGCACGGTTGATGGAACTAGCGATGTATACGAAAATCACCGTCGCGGCAGACCATCCGAATACGATAGCATGGTTGGACGACGCTGCGCAGGAAAGCGGCGCAGGCGTGCGTGTGTTGGTTGACATCGCGACGGCGTTGCAACGTACCGGGACGCAAGTGGCGGAAGTCGTCACCCTTGCGCAACGGATTGAAGCGGCAGAGGGCTTGCACTTCGCCGGAATCATGGCATATCCGAGCGATTTGACAGAGCGCGAGAATGTGCAAGAGGCATTGGCCGCGTTGGACTCTGCCGGTATCGGCGTCGATGTCGTCAGTGGAGGGGGGACAGGCGCGGCACTTGTTGCCCATGAATTCCCTGAATTGACCGAGCTGCGCGTCGGTACATACATCTTCAATGATTGGCCGACCGTCGAAAAAGGTTGGGCAACGTGGGATGATGTGGCGATGACGGTGATGGCGACCGTCATCAGCCGCCCGACAACCGACCGCACGATTCTTGACAGTGGCAGCAAGACCCTCTCAAGCGATGTGTGGAAAGGGCAATACGGTTACATTGTCGAGTATCCTGGCGCACGGATTTATCAACTCAACGAAGAGCACGCTTTCGTCGATATGAGTGAATGCGAAGAACGTCCGGTACTCGGTGAGCGCGTGACTATCGTCCCGGTGCATACGTGCGTCGTGACGAATTTGCACAATCAACTCTTCGGTGTGCGCAATGATGAGGTCGAGGTGACATGGCCTGTGGCTGCACGCGGTATGGTGTGGTAGAGACGATTCGTCGTCAAAAACACCCGTAACTAAAACAAGCGGCTTGTCTCTCACAATGAGGCGCTAACTGATTGATCGTTGTATCACCGACTCAATTAGGGTAATATCCGCCGGGTATCATTCGGTTTTGCGCTGCGTCTTTTGCGTTTAATCATTTGTTTTCAAATGGAGAAGGCACACATTATGCCCCACGCGCTTATTACAGGAGGAGCCGGTTTCATCGGCAGCCATTTAGCAGAGTATTTGCTGAACGCCGGTCAAACTGTGACGATTATCGACAATTTGAGCACCGGACAATTTCAAAATATTGCACCGCTCGAATCGAACCCGAATTTCCGTTATGCGATTGAGGACATCCGCAATATTCATGTGATGGATCGTCTCGTCAGCGAATGCAGCATCATCTATCATCTTGCGGCGGCTGTCGGTGTGGAACGCATCATCAGCGAGCCGATTGAAACGATAGAAACCAACATCGGCGGGACGGAAGTCGTGTTGAAAACGGCGCGGCGTTATCGCAAAAAAGTGATGATCGCCTCAACTTCTGAAGTCTATGGCAAGGGGGTGACGTTCCCATTTAACGAGGATGACGACCGTGTTATCGGCGCGACAACCCGCAGCCGATGGAGTTACGCGACATCAAAGGCGGTCGATGAATTTCTCAGTTTGGCTTATCATAAAGAAGTCGGGTTACCGGTGGTGATTATGCGCTTTTTCAACACTGTTGGGCCGCGCCAAATGGGACGTTATGGTATGGTGCTGCCGAGATTTGTACGTTGGGCGCTGGCGAACGAGCCAATTCTTGTGTACGGTGATGGCCAACAACAACGTTGTTTTTGTAATGTGAATGATGTCGTCCAAGCTGTATTCAAATTGTCCGAAACGCCGGAAGCGGTCGGGCAGGTGTTCAACATCGGCAGCAACGAAGAGGTATCGGTGATGGAACTGGCTGAGCGGGTCCGCCAACGTACTGGGAGCTCGTCCGAAATCAAATTGATTTCGTATGAAGAAGCCTATCACAGCCAAGAATTTGAAGACTTTCGGCGGCGTGTACCCGACATTGGGAAAATCAAGCGCGTCATCGGTTGGCAGCCGACGACACCTCTCAACGAAACCATTGACCAGATAATTGCATACTATCAGGAGAATACGCATGGCAGAGATTAATCGACAACAATTGATCCTCGCATTGATTCCGGCGGGTGTTAAACCCCGTTTGGCAGGTGTAGATTTCACAGCGTTGGATATGACCCGGCTTGACTTTGAAGGTGCGAATATGCGGGCTGCTAATCTCGAAGTGGCAACCATTCGCGAAGCTATCCTCCGTTCCGTCAATCTATCGTTTGCCAATATGCAATCGGTGCAAGCAGTCGGCGCCGACTTTCATGGCGCTAATTTAACGGGGGTTAATTTGGCGGGGGCAAATCTTAGCGGGGCGCGCTTATCAAATGCCAATTTGACGAATGCCAATTTGAATTCGGCCAATCTTCAAGGCGCCTTGCTCAGCGGTGCGAATGTGTCGGGCGTCAAATTTGATCAAAATACAACATGGCCGGACGGCAAAAAGGGTAACGAGGGCAACCCGGCGAGTTATACATAACGACAATTGCTGTTGGCGGCGCGACTGTTCTTTGAGTGGTAGAAAATCAATGACTCTAACGCATGAACAACTCGACCTAACAATTGAACAACTCCATGAGGCACTGTATGGGATGATTCTTGCTCGTACAGTAGACGACCGTTTGTGGCAGTTGAGCAGACAGGGCAAAGCCCATTTCGTCATCACATCTGCCGGGCACGAAGCGACGCAATTCGGTTTTGCGTGGGCAATGGATGTCGGGCACGATTATATCGTGCCCTATTATCGCGATATGGCGCTTGCACTTGCTATCGGACAAACGTCGCTCGATTTATTGCTGCATGTGATGGCGAAGCGCGATGACCCGGCGAGTGGCGGTCGGCAAATGTTCGGGCACTTCAGCAGCCATGACCTGCGTTTTGTCGGCGGGTCGAGTTCGGTGGGCAGTCATATTGTTCATGCAGTCGGCTTGGCGCTTGGCTTCCGCGCGAAGCAGGATGATGATCTTGTCGCCGTGACATTTTTTGGTGAAGGGGCGACAGCAGAAGGCGCGTGGCACGAAGGCATCAACTTCGCCGGGATTCATCAACTGCCGGTGGTGTTCGTCTGTGAGAACAATCAATACGCGATTTCGATACACGCTAGCAAAGAGGTGCCCGTGCCGGATGTCGCGACGAAGGCTGAAGGCTACGGGATGCCCGGTGTAGTTGTTGACGGCAATGATATTTTTGCAGTCTATGAAGCTGCACGCGATGCCATCAATCGGGCGCGGTCGGGCGAAGGGCCAACATTGGTTGAATGCAAAACGTATCGTCTGCGCCCACACTCGAATGCTGATGATGACTCGAAATATCGCAGCGCAGAAGAGGTCGAATCGTGGCGGCGACAGGATCCAATTTTGCGTTTGTCGAAGTATATGATTGAACACAATCTGCTCACGCAGTCGGCAATAGACACCCTCCAACAACAGGCGCAAGACGAAGTAGACCAAGCGACTCGCGAAGCCGAAGCCGCACCCAACCCGCCGCTCGATTCGTTATACGACCATCTTTATGGGTAACTACAAGCGATCTACACGCCGAAACATCACGCCGCACGACATCCGTGATCCAAGCGGACGTTATTTCACACCAAAGACGGCTTTCGTCTTCGATTGGATATGCTCGCTCTGAAAATTGCGGAAATGAAATTGAACCTCTTCCATGAATTGTCCATCGGCATCGGTATATTGCTTGATGCTGGAAATGACGACGGTTTCAAATGTGTAAATCTGGATGGGCTTGCGTGTTTTTCGGGTGGTTGTTTTTTTCGCCGTTGAACGCGATTTGGTTCTGGTCGTCGAGACCTGATTGACGGTGATACTGAGCGCTTCAAGTTGGCGCCCGCGTGTGAGAGCGAGCATCAACAATGGCGACGCCGCGCCGACGGGTCGTGTCAAAATGACGGGGTTGAATTGTGCTCTGCCCGCACCTGTCCCAGCAGAAGCTCCGCCCATCATAACGGTTGTTTCAACACTGAGTTCAAATTTTGTGATTGCGAGTGTCCCCGCATCTTTTGGGCTGCTCAACTCTGAGGGGGGTAATTGCAACGCCGAGTCAAGGATTTTACCGATAAGTTCCATCATTTTCTCCTGTTGGAAACAAACGATTCAACGCAGATTATAAGAGCGCCGCGCCGCCGCTCATGGAAAGACACGCTGCGGCAGAGCATGTTCTGCTATGCCCACAAAATCTATTTGATTCAGGCAATCTGCTAACCCTAGTATAGGTTGCGCCCAAAATTTTGTGAACCGGTGATATTGAACCACCCAAGACATCGAAAACACTCAGATATTGTTCTGATTTAATTTTGTCTCAACTCGGCGAAGGCATGTTGTACAGCGCTTTCGGTGTCGAGTTGCAACGCATCGTTGAATTTGTTCCATGCCGAAGTCAACGCCCATCGCATCGTTAGATCAACGATTTCGCGGTCGGTGAAGACAGCGTGTAGCGCTGCGAAAAACGCATCGCTGATTTTGTGCGGCGCTCGCGTGAGTTGTGCCGCATATTGAATGACGAGCCACTCAACATCCGACCACAGATCACGTTGCTCGTGCCATGTGTCGTCTTGAATCGCTCGCAATTGCGCGGTCGTCAACCCCGCGTCATGCGCAAGTGGTGCATGATGTTGAACACAATAGGCACAAGCATTGATGCGTGACACGATCAACACACCGAGTTCGACAAGTTTGCGGTCAACGGTCTGCGTTTCCCCGAAGGCTTGATACACTTGTGTGAGCGCCTGCAACAAGGGCGGGTTATGCGCTAATGCACGCACTTGATTGCCGAACAAAGTTGGCCCCGGCATATTGCCATCAACCATCACCGAATCGGCTTTGTCGAACAAAGGACGCAGTTCGTCCGGCGCGTCTTCAGTCTCTATCGGTTGCACACGATATTTGTGTGTCTCATTTGTCATCAATACGCCTCCACTGCTGATTCTAGATTCGTTGTCGTTGTTTCTTGGCTTACATCACGGCAGCGTGATTTGAAACTCGTCGGCGACACCGCGATACTCTGGCGTGGCGAGGAGGTCTGTGCGGTCGGCGATGCGCAACAACGACGCACTGATCCAACCGAATGTCATATCCGGCAGCAGAACGACAGCCCAATCACCGCGTGGATTGCGCCCTACGATATTGACGGCATCGCCTTCGTTGACTTGCCCGATGACGCGGAACTCGGTGCCCGCGCCACGACGCACATTGACATTATTGACATTGACGACCGTGCGCGGCACACGCACTTCATCATTTGCACCATCGCCTTGTAAAAACATGATAACCCACGGCAGCCACACATCATTATCGACCGCCGTGCCGCCAATTTGCCCAGAGATGGGAATACTTTCTGGACAAACATCCGGCACTGTGCCTTCAAAGGTGTTCTGCGCGGCAATCGCGCCGCTCTCGAAACTGACGAGTTGAATGATGACATCTGGTCTCGCGAGTGGGACGACAATATCCTCACCATATTCGCACATATCGACGGGCGTATTGACCGTGCGCATACACAACACGACATCGACGCCGTCGTTGGTGTTGGCGAGCAATGCTGTCGGATACATCGAGCGCGGCGTTATCGGGTCGAATATCGTATGCGGTGGCCCGCTGCGCAACCGCGCTTCGTCGGTGGGGTCAGCACACAACGCATCGTACTCTGGCAAGTCGCGGATGATTTGCGGTGGCGGTGGCGTATCGACAATCGGCAACACCTCCGGCGTGACATCAAGCCACGCGATGCTGCCGAGTGCATCATTCGGCAACCACACCGCGCCCTCACAGCCGACTCCATTGGTGTAAAGCAACAGATGTGTCTCGGCGCGACCGATGGCAAAGATGCTGTCACCGGACGCAATCGGGCAGGTCTCGGCTTCGTTGGGGTTGTAGACGGCTTCGACGGCGCGGTTGACTGTGCCGACAATGCCGGATGATGATCCGCCACGCGCCCCCCATATCCGCACGCTGCGGTCGGCACTACCGGTGACGAGGCGTCCGCTCATGGGATCGAAGGTGATGGCAGTGATGACATTTTCGTGACCTCGCAAAATGCCGAGCGGCGCACCGGACGACGCATTCCACAAGCGCACAACCCTATCGAATCCGGCAGATGCAAGCACATCACCATCAGGGCTGAAGGCAACAGCCAACACCGGCGACTCGTGGCCTTCGATGCGCATCAATTCATCTTGCTCGCGCACACGCCATAAGCGCACCGTCGCGTCGTCACTCGCCGACGCCAGCAGCGTACCATCAGGGCTGAAGGCGAGCGCATTCACCGGCGCTTCATGCCCGGTCAACGTCGCGATCATGATACCATCATCGGCATTCCACAACCGAATCGTGTGGTCTGCGCCGCCGGTCGCCAACAGATTCTCAACCGGGCTGAAGACCGCCGCATTGACCGCGCCTTCATGTCCTTCAAAGATGAGGCTGAGTGTGCCGGTCATCACATCCCAGAGACGAATAGTGCGGTCGGTACTCGCCGTCGCGAGCAATGTCCCACTCGCGTTGAAGGCCACATCCAACACTTCGCCGTTGTGCCCCATTAGACTGACGCTTTCGTCGCCGAGATTGCGCCACAACCGCGCCGTCGCGTCACGACTCGCTGTGGCGAGTGTCGTGCTGTCGCTGCTGAAGGCGATGCTAGTCACGCCGCCGTTGTGCCCTTGCAAGATACCGGCTGCCTCGCCGGAAGCCGCGTCCCACAATTGCCCGGTCGTGAAGTTGCCCGCCGCGATGAACGTCCCGTCCGGGCTGACTGTCACCGCGCCAACATCGCCCTGTGTGCTGAGGACATTCAGCGCCCCGACTTGCGCGATATTGTTGACGGTTATTGCCGTCGACGGACTCGCATCCTGCGCAGAGATGATAGGGACGCTGATGAGGAACAGGAGTACAAGCATGATTGGTGTGATGCGCATGGTATGGGACGCCTTCAGTTGGATGTTTCGGAACATTGAGAATGTCTACATCATTATACCCGCATATCGCAGAATCAAAAATCGAGCGTCGCACATCCGCGACACTCGATTGCATTTCATACAACTATGAACGATTACCCGGCGTAACTCCAACCGAGATGCGGCAGCGAGAGCACATCGTTCGGTTCGCCTTCTTTCATCACATTGGCAGCGACGGCCTCACCGACGATGATGACATGGTCGCCGCCGGAGTCGAGTTCACCGACGACGCGGCATTCAATCACCGCCGCGGCTCCAGCCAATACGGGCACACCCGTTTCGGGCGCGGCCTCATAATTGGCATCGGTCATCTTATCGGGATTTTTGGCGCGTCCTTTGGTGAAGGGCATCAGCGAATCTTGATCGTCTTTGAGGAAAATATTGACGCCGAAGACACCGCCCTCTTTGATGAGATTGTATGAGAAGGCGCTCTTGGCGAGACCAACAGCCACTTGTCGCGGTTCAAACGATGCTTGCATCACCCAATTGGCGACCATCGCATTGACTTCATCGCCATGTTTTGAAGTAATCGCATAAAATCCATACGGCATCATACGGAGTGCATCTTTAATCGCATCGTCAGACATCATCTTCTCCTTGTTTGAATTAACGATAGGCATTCGTCATCTATTGTACCGATAACTGCGCGATTGAGAACCTGTACCAATGGACAGGTCTTATCTCTCCGCTGTCGCCACAAAACCGACACAATTCGGCGGGCCTTCCGGGGGATACGTCCATGTTTCTTGAATTGCGGCATCGGTCGCCATCGCCCGGAATTCGTTGTATGTCGTCAGCAGTGTTTCGCAATCGCCGAGAATTTCGGCGGCTTGGCCTTGCAGATACCAACATTCAAAATGACGCTGCGCAAGCGGGATATTCTGCATCACTTGAAGCGTCGAACAGCGATTCAGGTTGTCTCGCGCTGCGACGAAATCGCCCTGCAAAAAATATTCGTAACCGAGTTGAAACCAACCGTCAGCCCAATCGGGCGCCTGTTCGGTCACTTGCTGACAGTAACTGATGGCCGAGTCGCGTTCGCGCAGCAAACTCGACAACTCACACAAACGCAGCCGAACTTTGACATTCTCCGGCGCATAAGTCACCACTTGAAAATAGGCGACCGTCGCGGCGTCGGCGTCACCGAGTTGCATCGCATACAGCGCTTTCTCAAAATGCAGCGCGAGTAATCGATTATTGTTTGCAATGGCGCGGTTGATGGTTTCAATGGCGCGTTGATATTGGCCGAGATCGCTATAACTGATTGCTAGCGCGCGCAGCGCGTCGATGTCGGTCGATGTGCTTTGTACAGCGCGTTGACTTTCGCGCAAGGCAACATCAAAACTGCCGACACTCCCATACGATAATGCCAATGCCGTCCGCGCCAATGTATGCTCAGCATCGATGTTGAGCACCTCGCGTGCAAGTGCCGCCGCCTCGACCGGCCGACCGACAGCCTGTAACACAAAAGCATGAAGCGCCTTGACGTCGATATTGTTCGGCATTCGGTTGAGCGCCGCCGTCGTCACATCAAGCGCAATTGTGCGGTCAATCGATTGATTGTAATCGCTGTAACTGCGATAAATCAGAGCGCGTGTTAATATCTTGAGGGCATCGATGTCGTCGGGGTTGTGTTCGAGAATTTGTTGCGCCATATCGATGGCTGTGTCGAGATCGCCTTGATCGAAAGCGGCTTGCGGCGCGGCAAACGATGCGGTTTGTGGCGTCGTGGTTGCGTTGAGGTTGAACCGTTGCCCAAGCCACTGCCACGAAATGACGATCATTCCTGTTATACCAACCAATACACCAAGAAATAACGGCAACGACACACACCCGGAACGTCGGCGACGATTGCTGCGAAATGATAAATGAGATTGCTGCCGGTTGATGCGCATCAGCGATTTCCGAGATTGCGAGGCTGAAAATCACACATAATCTGTGGGATAATTTGGATGTTATCCCACATCTTTTGCAAACTATATCCAATCCGATGGGGAATTGCACGCAATTTGTATGAAATCAAGAGAATTAGTTCTATTTTCCTAATTGGGAGAGGTGTTGATTGCTATAGTTTTAGGGTAGACAGATGCCCTCACAATGAGACGATGGCTAAGGCAATCGCAACAAATTTGTTCTATGTCTATAAACGAACTCAATCAACTGAATCAGGCATTTTATCGAATCACGGCAGAAGCATTCGACGCGACACGCGGCAACGCATGGCCGGGTTGGGAGAAGCTGCTGCCCTATCTTCCGATTCCGTTGCGGGTGTTGGATGTCGGCTGTGGCAACGGGCGTTTCGCTCGTTTCCTCGCCGAGTCGTTGACCGGCGAGATGAGTTATCACGGCGTAGACAGCAACCCAACATTGCTCGACAAGGCGCGTGCTGCGTTACAAGATATGCCACAGATCAGCGTTAAACTCGAACAACGTGACATGATCCAACAACCTATCGAAGATGGCGCGTATAATCTGATCGCGATTTTCGGCGTATTGCATCACATCCCCGGCAAAGATTATCGCCAAAAATTTGTGAACAATCTCGCGCAATATGTGACTCCGGGCGGGATTCTCGTGTTTTCCTGTTGGCGATTTTATGAGTATCCCCGTTTTCGTGACCGCATCGCCCCATGGCCGGACAACCTGCAACGTGAACAGCATGATTATTTGTTGGATTGGCGACAAGGTAAGAATGCGCTACGTTACTGCCACTATATTAATGACGCCGAGCATCAAGAATTGGTCGACGCAACCGGTTTGACACAAGTGCTGACCTATCGCGCTGATGGAAAATCGGGGGATATGAACCGGTACAGTGTGCTGCGGCGTTTTGCTGATTCGTAATTGGTCTAGTCCACGTATTGTAGTGAAAAGGATGGCAGAATGACTTTAACGATCAAAGAAAAACAATCCGAAACAATAATCGCTGAAGGCGAACCGAATGAGACAGTGCGTGTGTTCGAAGGCAATTGGTATTTCGCGCCCGATGCAGTCAACATGGATAAACTCCACATCACAGAACGCACCTATACCTGCCCCTACAAAGGAACGTGTTATTGGATAGACCTTGAAACCAGCGATGGCAAAATACACAAAAATGTCGGCTGGGTTTATCGCCAACCGAAAAAGGGATACGAATTCATCAAAGACCAAATCGCATTTTATGCTCGCAACACAGGCGGCACGGTCGCCGTCAACAGCGACCCAACTCCTTCGCCATTAGAACCAATTAGTGGATTCATCAAGAGGCTCTTGCACATATAATCCATTGTTGTCTATAGTGTCTGTAGGCGGATTTATTTGCTCATCATAGACCGTGTTATTGTAAGGAGTAAATCATGTCATTGACGATCAAAGAACGTATTTCGGGCGAGGTGATTGCATCCGGCGAGCCGGACGAAACTGTGCAAGTCTTTGAGGGCAATTGGTATTTCTCCCCTGATGTCGTCGATATGAAATATCTCAAAGTGACAGAGCGCACGTATACCTGTCCGTATAAAGGGACGTGTTATTGGGTAGACCTCGAAGCACCGGGGAACACGGCGCGTAATGTCGGTTGGATTTATGAAAATCCGTTGCCCGGTTATGAATTCATCAAAGACAAAGTGGCATTCTATGCGCGCACAACCAACGCAACCATTGCTGAACGATAATCGACACTTGATTTGAATCTTGGCGACGGTTCCTTCGCACCGTCGTTTTGATTCATGCTTCAAGTACGTACTTTGTTTTTGAGAATTTCGTTTTCAGGATGCAGCCCGGCAATCCATTCACCAAGTAATGCCACCGCTTGATGGACTCCGGCGGTCGGGCGAGGATGCCCGATTGAGCTGAGTTTGAGTGTATACTCGCCGGGATGCTTCTCGCGGGCGGCGAAAAGCAAGACAAGGTGTTGGTCAATCGTCGCTTCTTTGATATACACCTCGAACAAGGCGGCACGCTCACCACGATAGGCATTCATCAACTTGATGTGAACCTCATTGATGCTATAGCTTCGCGGCTCAAATTGTGCAACAACATCGTCATGATGCAGTGCTGTTTTGAAAATAATGTGCGGCATTTCCAAATCCTTGATGACCGGAATGTGCGGGACGGTTTCGTGATTGCGCCGATAAGCGAAATAATAACAAGGGCGTCCTTCGCGCAGCGCTTTGCCTTCATATTTCGTCACGATGCGTCCCGGCATTTGATTGACCCACGCTGTTTGTAATTGATTCTCAAGCCCAGATGTTTCGGCAAATAATTCGGCGCACATCGCGGCATATTCGATAATGTCCGTCGCCAGATACAAGCGTCCGCCATGAGCGAGCCTGCTGACCATCGCGTCGAGCGTCGCGCGTTGCATCAAGCGGCGTCCACTATGCCGCGACTTGAACCACGGATCCGGGAAATTGATGTGAATTTCCTCGATTGTCGCCGGTTCAAACAGATGATGCAGCGCTGTCTCAGCCGTCGAATGGACGACACGAATATGCTGCACACCGCGTTTGATAATCTTTTGTTCGGCGATGTCCAACGACCGGCTCGAAATTTCTAGGCCGATGATATTTGCATCCGGTCGTCGTTCGGCGAGATGAAGCAGATAGGCGCCGTTGCCGAAGCCAATCTCGACGATGAGCGGTCGCTGTTCGCCGAAAATCCGACTCCAATCAGCCGGCCACGACAAACGCATCACATTCAGTTGATGCAACCCCGGCGATGATGGTGTGTTCGCGTCCATGCGACGAATTATAATCGCAAGCATCCGCACAGAGAACCCAGCGATGATCGCTTCAAGGACAACTTGCAAAATTTTGCCGAATGGTTAAGCTGATGAATGCAGGCCGATGAAATCGCATCCTGATGACAAATCATGCAAACATCAAAGCGCGAGTATCCACCCAACCAAAGACCGGCCAACACCGTCCGATTTATTTCACCTTATCCGCTTGACGATTGTATTTACCGCGTCAACCGATTGAGTGAACGACGGACGATTCCATTTGTGCCATACATCCGCGTCAAAATGGTGCGCATTGACGACGAGAATTACCGCTTTCGTCTGCGCGAGACCGGCCCCGCCACCATCGAAATTCACGGCTACTTGCGTTTTTGGACAGACCGGCTGACCGCAGTGCAGGCCGATGTCCGCGTTCATCCGGTCACGTATCTTGAATTCGCCCTTTTTGGCATCGGGATCGTTCTTTTGTCCGTCTTTATGCTGTGGTGGATTGCCCCATTATTTTTACCCATGCTGTTGTGGTTTGTCATACGCTATCATCGCGGCTTGCGCTACGAACAAAATCGCCTCGCCCGCTTGCTAGAAGATACGCTCGGCGACTCGTTGAATCCGTCTTAACGACGCGCCGCCTGCGGACGAACCGTAGAGACATGCTACTGCGCGTCCGCCCCCGACGATGCGGAATGGTAGGGGGCGGTTCGCGAACCGCCCTACATTATGGCGTCGGCGATGGCGTCACGGTTGGATACGGGGTGATGGTCGCCGTCTCGCCGCGTGTGATGGTCAGCGTGTAACGTCCGCCCGATTGATTATCCCAACTGCGGACTTCGATAATATATGCGCCATCCTGCGGTAATTCGAGATTTTCAATTAACGAATCGGTGATGATTCCGGCTTCAATATCATCCGCCGTGATGAGTTCGCTGCCGTCGGGATTGCGCACGATGAGCAGCGTGTCGAAGCCGTCCGGCACACGGGTGACACCGGGACGAATTTGCGCCGGGTTCGCGGCGGCGACGCGAATCGTGATGACTTCACCGGCGCGGCCTTGATACACCCACGCTTCGCCGCCGCCGATTACAATCTCACCGCGATTGCTGCCAACTCGGGCGGCGCGTCCTGCCATGACAGGTGTTGCAGTAGGTGTGAATAAGGGCGTCAATGTCGGCGTATCGGATGGTGTCGGCGTATCGATTGTGATGCCCGTCGGCAGCGGAGTCGGCGGCGTGGTCGTCGGCGTCGGCGTGCGCGTCATGAACGGTGTCGGCGAAGGCGGTGTCGTCGTCCCCGCCGCGCACAATGGTTCGACGCCGAAACGTCGTCGTTGGACACAATCGAGTTCGATGACTTCGCGGTTGGCGTACGTCCACGCAATCAACTCGTCGAGGGTGTCGATGCGCCACAAACGCAGCGTGCGGTCGTCTGAGCCGGAGAGCGTGCTACGGCCATCGGGACTGAAGGCCACACTGTTGACCCTATTGGTGTGCCCCGCGAAGGTGCGCAGCCGCTCGCCCGTCGCCACATCCCACAGGATCAGCGTATTATCTCCTGAGGCGGAGAGGGCGGTGTTCCCATCGGGGGCGAAGGCCACGCTCACAACAGCAGCCGAGTGCCCCTCAAAGCGGCGGATTTCCGCGCCGCTCGCAACATCCCACAGGATGAGCGTATTATCCCTTGAGG
>RFIA01000162.1 GCA_003695675.1 Chloroflexota bacterium | reverse complement strand
GGCAAGTCAAACGCGACTGATAAGCCCATATTGCCTTCTTTGAGCAGATAGTGGTAACGCGCGTTGGTTTCTTCCGCCGTGCCGAAGCCGGCGAACATGCGCATCGTCCACAATTTACCGCGATACCCGGTGGCGTGAATGCCGCGTGTGAATGGATATTCCCCCGGCATCCCGAGATCGTGCTCATAATCAAAATCTTCGATGTCTTGCGGCGAATACACGCGCTCTATCGGCATACTCGATGTTGTGAAGAATTCGTCTTGGCGCTCCGGCAGGCGCTCAAGCGTTTGTCGCAGCGTTGTTTCTTCCCACTGTTGACGCTTGGCTTTGTGTTCGTCAAGTTTCTTGCGATCAAATGTCATTACAATGTACTCCAATAAGTTTTACATAAACGCAATTATAACATTAGTTTGCGCCGATTGTGATTCGTTTTTGGCCATTGTGCAATAACCGTATCTTTGCGGTTCATGATCTTTTCCTTTTGTTTGATGTGCCTTGTTTGCTTTCCACTTGCACCTTTTGCAACACGCTGTGACGTTGTTATAGCCAAGTCCGATGCTAACCTAGGCGCATCAGCTACCTTAGATGGTGCATTTATTTCAGGCTCTTCTGTTCCTTCTTGTACAGGAATGGTTGCTGCGGTCATGCTCTGGTCTGTATGCGTTCCCGCCATGTTGTGTGTATGTTTGCGTTTCGGTCTTGTAAGACGCGCCTTTATTCTTTGAGGCCCACCGTATTGATAGACTGCACCTGATATCCCGATCAAACCCCAAGCGACAAGTGTGCTAGTGCTGATAAGAGTAACCGCATTTTCAACAGAATTCAGCACTTCTTCTCCATCTTCTAAAATACCTGTGCCTGCTAATAGCAGTAATCCCCCCGCCACAACGAATGCTGATCCCAAGAATGCAGTCATCCAAATAATCATGTGTTTGCGATACATTATGGTGAGGGCACCTCCGCTGAGTGACAGGAGCAAAGCCGATGACGGCGATGGAACCCCATCCGACAGAATAACCGCGATCATGGCACCCAGAATCACCCCCAATGCAAACACCCCGATGAAGTGGAATATTACGGAAAAGATTGCGTTAATGATTCCCGCGATAAATCCCAATATGAAATTACCACCAGTGACAAAGGTGACGACACCGGCAGCAGCGAAAAATGATTGAATAACAATCAGTGTGATAAACCAACGCGCCCCCCACAGTAGGTTTATGATACCGTACACGATCAACCCACTACCAATAATTATAAACAACATGATATACTCCCAATGATTTATTCATCTATTGATTGATTTGTAGTCTCTGGCCGAAGAAACACAATGCAGCCCGCCCCCGTATTTTGACAGATAATCACATTGTCTTGAAAATTATCAATGGATTGTGATCTTGTTTGAACGACGCCATCACGTAATGTCGGTGTTGGCAGTGGCGATGTGGCCGTGGGCGACAAAGTCGGCATGGCTGTCGGTGTGAATGTTGGGGTCGTGGTTGGTGTTGGAGCCATTGTTGGTGTCGGTAATCGCACCACATTGACATCAACAATCACTTGGTTATTCTCTTGATTTTCGTCGAGTTCGTTTGCCATGACAGCTATCTGATTCGTGAGTACACCCGGACTATCTGGTCGGACAGTGGTATTGAGGTGAATGGTTTCGCCATTCTCCATTTCGTCAAATTGGCAAGTGATCTCAACACGAGTGACTGTATGACAGCTATCTTGTGTATTACCTCTCGCCGGTTCAATCATGACCGAAATAAGTTCGATTGAGCCATCAAACCTATTCGTCACCTCTACATTTGTCGCAATGCCCGGCCCATTATTCACGAGTGTCATTTGATAAGTGACCGTATCAACCGCGATGGTATGGTCTTCCGCGCTGATGGCAAGGTCGGCACCGAGCGCTGTTGTCAACTCACCAAACACACACACACCGCCTAATTGGTCTTCAGCGCCCGTCTCAATCATTTGAAGGGGGGCACCGCCTGCTTCAATATCAAATTTATACAAGTTGCCGGTATCGAGTGTGCCCGCCCAGAATGATTGCCCATCCGGATCCAAATTGAGCGAAAACCATCTGTTCTCCCCAGCCACATCATAGCGTTGAAGCTCACGACCCGTAGAATCAAGACGGAGAACAAAATCTCTATCCGCTACTAACACACTATTATCGGGCAGAATACGTAATGCAAATGCTGCACTGCCCGGCAGATTCGTTGTCAATGGCGGCAAATGTCTGCGGGTACTTAGATCATAGCGGAAGATAGTCGAATCTTCTGATGTATAAAGCATCGTGCGTTGGTCGGCTGCCAACTCAATCCAATCGGTGCCACGCGACCCGACTTCAACATTGAATCGCCCAATCAAATTGCCGAATCGATCAAATTGGCGAATGTCATTATCACCATTAACGGCGCCGATATAAACATTTCCTTCTGCGTCAAACACAATGGATTCGGGGCTGCCGCTATATGAACCGGCAAATTGCCCAAGATTTTCATGCGGTGCATTAGGGCCGCTAAAGCGTATCACCGTCCCGGCGGTGAAGGCCGTGACGAACAGATTGCCATCTTGGTCAAATGCGCAACCTGTCACAAATTCCGAGTCGGTTTCGGTATCGAGTGTTTCCAACAAATTGCCTTCTTCATCGTAGTGTTGTACAAGACCATTTCCTGTACTGGCAATAATGTGACCAAAATCGAAGTCTTATGATTGCCCTTGTGCAAATCGTGCTGTCAAAATCGCAATAACGAGCAACATCAATGCGGATAACGACGACATTCGATGTCGAATAAGTTTTAACATCACTTTTCCTATAAATTTGATTGTAACTACTTAGCGTACAAGCACGGATCAAGCAAGATGACAGATACAGGACTTACGCAGTTCAGAAATCACGAGGCAACCAGAGAATAAATTCTCCGGCTGCCACAAAGCCAAGTACCCTGAAGGGTACTGCATTGGATCGAATCCCCCCGAAATAACTCCTTTAGTGGGTTTGGTATTTGGGTAGCCGGATGTTTGAACATCGGGCGGCACAGTGCAAGATACCCGATTGCGTAAGTCCTAAGATAATTAAACCGCCAAGACGTGCCTTCTTACTTGAAAGGATTTATTGGCCCCCGCCAAATTTGGCAAGGGCACACACCATGAAGATCAAACGGATATACGGTTATCGGTCAAGCACGAATCGCTGAAGATTCGCCAAAGTATCACGACGTTATCTGGGAATACCGACCAATTCAACAGCATCAATGCCGTTCCAGTCGCCAACGATGCTCTGATCAAGCTCGATGCGGATTCCCATAATCGCGCTGGGATTGGGAATTCTATCCTTAATATTGAGATTGAACACATGCGGGCACACCTGCGATGGGTCATCACTGTTAGGGATCACAACCTCGTCGCCACTGTCTGCCAATATGAGCGAGACAGATGTAATTGATCCCGGTGCCCAAGTCTGATAAATATTCACTTCTTCCGGTATCACGATCTGATCAAAAGTTACCGTCACGGCATCCTGTCCTGTACGGCTATCAGAAAACCAAGCACCATCACCATTTCGTCCTCTGCAATCGGTCGTATCAGGTTCACCAATGATACGTTGCGGTGACTCGGTCGATAGGTTGAAGCTAGTCGCTTCTGCACCGGATGCCCACTGCCGAATTGACGCGGCCATTTCTTGTGGCGGTGTCGCCTCTTGTGGTGGTGGTGTCACAACGACATTCTGGATGCCAAGTTCGACGAGTTGCGAAATCAACGGGGCCAAATTTTCGTCACTGGCGATGATGACCACACACATCCCTTCCACATTCTGGCAAATGATGACATCGCCCTGCCCGCCTTGTGATGTCACCCTTGTGCCTGAAAGATCGATTTTCTCGCCAACTGTCCCCGCTTCAATTTCAACCATTTGCACCGTTTCGACTGTGGCATCGAGGTCTTCTGGCAGAACAACATTAATGACATAATTGCCAGCCGGCACATTAAAAACAAATCGCCCTGTGTTATCGGTTTGTGTCATGGCAACAAGTTCTTGTGTGTCGGCATTGAGCAACTCGACAGGAATATCGACGAGCGGTTCTTCACCGGGGTCTTGAATGCCATTTTGGTTGGCATCATCAAACACAATATCCGTGATCTCGTTGGGCACAATATCGCAAACTTCAATGATATTGCTCACCAAATTGTTCAGGGCATTGAAATCGCTGGAGATAAAGGCAAAGCGATCATCTGGGTCCGATGATAGGGTGCGCAGCAATGCTGGATCAATCCCATCGCCAACACCGACTGTAAATATGGCGGTGCCACGATCTTTTATTCCGGCTGCAACATCTGGCAAACCGGGATCTTCTGGGTCAGGAACACCATCGGTCATCAGAACAATCACACGTGATCGATTGGGGTCTGGGAAAGCCGCAGCGCCGGCTTCCAACGCTGCGCGTATATTTGTGCCGCCACCCAATTGTTGGATCGACCGTATACCGTTGACTAACGTATTGCGGTCGTTACCAAAGGGGATTTCTTCCCGCGCGAAGTTCGCAAACTGAATGACGCCAACACGAGCGTCGGTCGGTCCAAGTGGGAGATTCTCAATCACACCTGTGGTGAATTCTTGCACGATGTCAAACTCTTGAGAATTAATACTGCCCGACCCGTCAAGCACGAGTGCGACATCCACGACGCACGAGGTAGCTTGTGACACAGGCGCGGCATGACTTGTCATCTGAAGTCCCTGCACGACCAGTATCAGCGTGAAAACTACAACAACCATCAACAATGTTTTCATAAGACGAATCATATTATCCTCCCTATCATCAACTAGCGTAGATTGTCTATTGCAACTTGGCTCATCCGTGACGCTCCCCACGAATAAATTCGGGGGCTTCTGGCGCACGCTTGACCTAACGGCCTACGTTATGCGACATGGACACGTCCTGCCCGTTTTAAGATGTTAATCGCTGCATTGTGGTCGCGGTCTAAGCTCAGACCACAATGACATTCAACCCATCGGTCTGCGAGTGTCATGCAATACATCATCATGGTTCGGGCAACCGGATCAATTGGACATTGTGGCGGAGACAAAGATGAAAGGAGATAATCTTATGCCAAATTCACATAAACTGCGAAGCAAATCACCTTCTTAAAAATTTTAACAACTCCACCACATTAAGTTATTGTTAAAAACCCAATGCCAATCTCATAAACGTAAAAGATACACACTGGAATCATAACATACGGATTGAAATCTTGCAACAAATTTATGTTGCCAGAAATTACCTGATAAATTTTAAGTTTGCTTTCCACTTGCATCTTTTGCAACAGGCTGACGTTACACACGAAACAACCCGCGCTGTAAACATTATGCGCCATCACCTTCAGCATCAATCGGACTCTCGACGACGGGCACGTTGACGACTGCCTCGTCATAGACATCGCCGCTAATCACATCGACGACGCGCAAGCGTATCATGGCGATGTCGTTGCCTTCGGGCAAGACGGGCGAAACAGCCCCCTCACCGCTCGACGGAATCCAAAATACTGAGCGCGGCAGTTCAACCGAGACCGCGCGACCACCGGCGAGGATTTGTTCAAAGACGAGATTCGATGTCGGAATGCGATGCTTGACGTTCCACACGAGTGCGATGCGGGCGCGTCCTTCGGCGACGACATCGGCATCGACAGAGAAGGCATTCGTGCCGAAGAATTGAATCTCCGGCGTGCTGTCCTCTGTTGTTGGCATATACGGAATCGTGATGATGCGCCGGTCGAGTATGTCGCCGTCGCGTGTCGTGATTGTCAAGCGATAAGTCGGCGGGCCGAAGTTGAGTGAATGCAGCACCGGCACGATTCGCGAGCCGACCGGCGGCAGCGCTTCCGTCACGTCGAGCAAGGATGTCCACGTATTGGCGCGGAGCACATCGAGACCGAGTTGGTGCGCCTCCGTGATGTGTATCGTGTGCCACGACACCGTCATTGTCGTATGTTCGGCTTCGGCCTCTTCGAGCGAAATTGACTCAAGGTCGGTTGTGAATATGATAATCGTCGGGGGCTGTGCCGTTGTTTGTCGAAGCGGCGCAGCCGACAACGTGTGTGTGAAGAGCAACGGCGCGATGAACAGCAACAGGAAAGTACGCATACAATAACTCCCGGCTCGTGAACAAGCATCATGCGCACAATGATACATCAACCAAGCGATTCTCGCTGTATAGAGACGATGTTGGCTCACCCATTCTGCTCGTATTTTTCGACGGCGAGCACTTGATGAAAATCGTGATACAATCTGTGATAATCTCGGAGCGGCTGCGACAGCCAAAAAAGAGCGTGCATCATGACAAGCGTCACAAGTGTCATCTTGAGTTCTGGTCGTGGGTCTTGTGACAAGTCAAACAACGCCATGGCGAAGACGAACCAAATCGGAATCCATACGAACGCAATCACCCAAGTGATCACAACCCACTTGCCGAGTTGAATCTCGCCGCGCATGATGGTCATCCCGGTGAGCGAACTCCACTGAATCGTCCCTGTTATTTTTGCATGGGTGATGGCTGTGCTGCGGCCATGACGTTTCAAGCGCAAATCGAATCCAAAGCCGCCAAATTCGAGACTATTGACTTTCGTGTTCGACGACCATACTCGCAGTGTCCGGCTTGAGGAATAGAAGAGGCCGCGCCGTTTGTGTGCGAGAGTCCTGAGGCGCTCAACACATTCGCGCGGTGTACGAGTCGTTTCGATGTAGAAGATTTGCGTGAACAGCACCCTGTCGCGCAAGCGTTGTGTCGTTTGGAGATCGTGTTGTTGCGCTTTTTGTACCACCGTCATCCTCAAAAATCGTGCCCTTCTTATTTTGAGGATATAACGTCTGATGCCGTAAAATAAATAGTTTCCCCCCAATTATTGGGGGCTTTGAGTCATGACCATGACATCGCGTCAAGTAATATACAGCGTAAGGCCACGAGGAGAATGTGCTTGCGCTTCAAACAGAAAAGCGGTATCTATGCTTTGTGGTGGCACAGCGTTCAAAATACAAGACTGACGGAGAACACTACCTGAATAGTTACACGAAAAGAGGATAACAATGCGCATTACGGATATGACATGGATGCAGGTCGAAGATTATCTCAAGCGCGATGACCGCGCCGTCCTCCCGACCGGCAGCACCGAACAACACGCTTACCTCAGCCTGAGCGTCGATAGTATCCTCGCCGAACGCATGGCGATTGAGTCGGCAGAGCCGCTCGGCATCCCCGTTTATCCCGTCGTCCATTACGGACTCACGCCATATTTCACGGCATATCCGGGCACGGTGTCGTTACGCCTGACAACGTATATCCATCTCATCCGCGATATTCTCGACAGCATCGCCCGCGCCGGTTTCAAACGCATCCTCATCGTCAATGGACACGGCGGCAATTCACCGGCGGGTAATTATCTGCAAGAATGGATGAGCGATAATCCGGGTGTGCGTGTCAAATATCACAATTGGTGGAACGCGCCGCGCACGTATGCCAAAGTGCAGGAAATCGACCGCGAAGGCTCACACGCCTCATGGATGGAAAATTTCCCCTGGACACGGTTGGCGCATGTGGCGCTGCCCGATGAGAAAAAGCCGATGGCCGACCCCAATCACCTGCGCACACTCAATCCGCGAGAAGTGCGTGAATATCTCGGCGATGGCAACATGGGCGGCGTCTATCAACGTCCCGACAACGACATGCAGGCGATATGGGACGCGGGCATCGCCGAAACCCGCGCATTGCTCGAAGGGGGATGGTGAACGATGCGATTACTCATTTGGGGCGCAGGGGCGATTGGCGGCACTATCGCTGGGTATCTCATCCGCGCCGGGCATGATGTCACACTTGTCGATACTGCGGCTGACCACGTCGCCGCGCTCAACGATAGCGGCTTGTCGATCACCGGGCCGATTGACGAATTCACCGTCGCGGCGACGGCATTTACGCCGGAGAATGTGCCCGGTCAATACGAGACGATTCTGTTGTGCGTCAAGTCGCAGCACACAACAAACGCCGCCCGCGCCCTCAAGCCGCATCTTGCCGATGATGGCTACGTCGTCTCGGTGCAAAACGGCCACAATGAAGCGACGATTGCGGGCATCGTCGGCGAAGCTCGCACGATGGGCGCGTTTGTCAACTTCGGTGCGGACTACATCGCGCCGGGCACGATCATGTTCGGGGGACGCGGTGCAGTCGTGCTCGGCGAAATTGACGGGCAGCGGACTCCGCACATCGAAGCGCTGCACAAAGCGCTGCTCGACTTCGACGAGAACGCCATCATCACCGACAATATCTTTGGGTATTTGTGGGGCAAGACGGCTTACGGTGCGATATTGTTCGCGACTGCGCTGACGAACGAATCGATTGCCGACTGCCTCGACGACCCGGATTACCGCGACCTGTACATCGCCATCGCGCAAGAGGCGCTGCGTGTCGCACGCGCAAAAGGCATCACGCCCGAAGCCTTCAACGGCTTCAATCCACATGCTTTCGCACCCGGTGTTGACCCCGCCGTCTCGCAGCAATCGCTGGATGAAATGGTCGCTTTCAATCGCCAATCGGCCAAATCGCACAGCGGCATTTGGCGCGACATCGCCGTGCGCAAACGCCCGACCGAAGTCGTCATCATGGAACCGGTCGTCACCGAAGGGCGAGCGCATGGCGTCTCAACTCCGTTGACACAACGCATCATCGCATTGATTCGCGAACTTGAACGCGGTGAACGCGAACAAAGCATGGAGAATCTCGCCTTGCTCAAAGCGATGCTGTAGGCGTCATCCCGGCAGCAGAGTCTGTACGCCGTCGGCGCTTGCGACCACCCATCCGGTGATGCCGTCTGGCCCGCTCACACGCCACCACGTGAAGCCCGCGCCCTCTTGCGGCCCTTCGAGGACAATCACGCGGGTGTTGTCTGCCAATTGCCCGACGACCTGAAAGACGGTGCTCGGCCCACTGCGGACGTTGAGCGCGTCGCCGCCGGTGGTGTTGATGATGGCCTGCCCGCCGACGACTATCGCAAGCGGGTCGCCGCCGCCGGAGTCGCCGGGCAGCAGGGGGGAGGTCTCGGCTTCGAGCACCGGCCATGCGGGATAGGCCGCGCCGCCGATGTTGGCCGGGTCGTTGACCCACGCGATTTGCAGCAAAACATCCGGCTCACTCGTCCATACAACGTCGCCTGCATCAATGCCGTCGCGCGTGTTGACGTGCATCAATGTCGAAACACTGCCGAGAGTCGGCGGGTCTTGCAGATAAATGAAACCATCGCCGACGCCTGCGGCGGCGCTGATGTCGCCTAGCGGGAGGAAGCCGACGAGATTCCCCGCGCGGTCGAGCACAAAATGTTGAATGGTATCGTTGCGCACCCCGCGCCCACTGACGAGAATGCGCTCGCCATTTTGAATGAAGTGCGGGAAGAACAATGCGAAATCCGGATTGTTATACACGGGGAAGCGTACATCGCTGCCGGAGTCGTAAACATGCAGCGCATTGGTTTGGAAGAAGATGAACTCGCTGTTGCGATTCGGCAGGCGTAAATCTTGCATCGCCATGATGACTTCACCCGTCGGTGGGAAGGCATCGTTGTTCAATGTCGGGTAGGCGACATCGGGCGAGACGGCGCCGGTGTGTACATTCCAACGATAACTCGGATACGCCGGGCTGCCTTCTGTGCCGCCCTGCACCATCGTGAAGATGACGGTTGTGCCGTCATACGCCTGCACGACCGGCACAATATCGAAACCAACTTCGATGCCGAGAGCGCGTACTTGGGGCGCATTGTCTTGTAGGATGAAGGCCGGTGTCGCGCTGATCAGATTGAAGACGACGAGTTGCCAGCCACCTTCGACGCGGCTGAAGCCGAAGGCGATTTCTGTGCCCGCATCATTATAGATACGCGGTGTCGCCGTGAACATCAAGCTGTTCGAGAGCGCTTGCGGCGGTGTGAATTGCGCGACGAGTCGTTCTAGGACGGTGTCCCAAACCAGCAGCTCTTGTGTAAAAGTCGCCGTGTTGACCATGATGTAGGCGATACGTGTGCCACCCGGCGAGACAGCGACATGAAACGGATAACGTGCATCACGGCTAATCGGCGTCGGCAGGCGGAATTGTTGCAAGACCATGCCGTTGCTATCAACCTGCGTCATCCGACCGCCGTCCGGATCATATAACCACACCAACCACCGCGCCTGCTGTCCATAAGCGGGCAAGGCCGTCAGCATCATAATCAGGCATACAGTCAGAATGAATAGGCGTCGCAACATGATGAGCCTCCCGGATTGTGTTCCCACAGTCTGAATTTAACCGCAAAGACGCAAAAGTTGCAAAGAAAAAGGACTGTTGAATATGGACAGACTCAAAAGGGCACAGCACGCTGTGCCCCTATTTTTGAGCTGTGCCAGCCTGTAGCAATTATCCCAAGCGCGGGTCGCCCGGCGCGACCTGAATCACATTTTGCCATGGGATGTAATGGCTGAAGAAGTTGTCTTCGCGCTCGTTGCCTGCTGCGTCGATGATTGTGCGGCGCACGGTCACGTCGGCGCCATCGACACCCCAATCGACCTGCAATTGTTGACCGGGCGCTAAATCCGAATTGGGTTCGTAAATCGTCGGATTTTGCGGCACTTCACCCGTGATGATCGGCTCATGCTTGATGACTTGTCGCCCGTCGTGTGTGCTGTAAAAACGAAACTCAACGGCATCTTCCGCCGGGATGATCGATGTTTCGATCAACAGATGATACGGTGTGTCGTTGATGAAGCGCATATCGAGGCTGGGGATCGCCGGGTCGTCGCTTTGGAAAATGACGGCATCCATGCCGACCCCTTCGCCGGTTTCGTAATAACCGACGCGATACCCGTGTGCCCAGCGTTCGGTGATCGGGAACCCGGCGTGGAACGCGGCCTGAAATGCAGTCGTGCTCACTTGGCACACGCCGCCACCGACCCCGCGCACGGTTCGCCCACCGACGATGACGAAGCCCTCGACGAATCCTTCTTCGGGGCTGATATCGCCGAGAATTTTGTTATACGAGAATTCCTCGCCCGGCGCGACAATCACGCCATCGAAACGGGCTGCGGACTGCGCAATATTGATGCGGCGATTCTCCGACGAACCGGCGTAGAACGAACGGGAAGAACTCACCAATTCGGTGATGCCAAGTTCCGCCGCGCTGAGATTTTCGTGATATTGTGGTTGGATGAAATGGAACGCCATCGGCACAGTGCGATTGTTGCGGTCGAAGACGGCATCTTGCAATAGGGCGAGTGTGCCCTGCACATCGAGTTCGCGCCCGGCGATGCTCGGCTGAATGACTTCGAGTTCGCGGGTGGCTTCATCAAAGTGGAAGCGGGCATTTTGTGGCACGCGGATGAGACCCGGCGCGAGTGTTTCGAGAAAATCGCCGAAGACATTCATATCGATGCTCGTCTCGTAACGCTGTGTGCCGTCGCCGTTGTCCACGAGTTGCACATGCAACAGCGCCGCAATTTGATCGGTGCTCACCGTCCACGGGCCGAGCGTGCTGCCGTCGAGATCCGTCGCGAACAATTGAAGCGGGCCGCTGAGCGCGGCGCGGATTTGATTGGCCGTCGTTTCGGCTTCCCAGATGATCGGCGGGGTTTCGTTGACGACGAGTGGCAATTCGGTGCCGGTCGTGAAGTTGAGCACGGCGCTGTCGAGTTGATTGAGTGTCGCCGTGATGTCCAATGTACGACCGGTCGCGCTTGGCGCCGTGCTGACGTCTGTGCCGTCGAAGACGAGCGTTGCGTTTTGCGCCGGGCGGTTGATTTCTTCGGCAATCGCCAGCAAACGCTCGACGGTCACATTTTGGTCGTAAGTCACAATCGGCGCGACATCGCGCCCACTGACCCACGCGCCCGCTTGGTCAACCAAATCGGCGACGGGATTGCCACTGTGCCCAGACGCGAACACTTCGTCAATCGTCGCCGCCGCATCGAACGAGACGCCGAGTTCACCGGCGGTCATCTGCCAAAAGCGGTCGCCATCGCGGAATGTGAAGACGGCTTCGTCATCATACGTGAATTGCGCTTCGAGCGTGACGATTGCCTGTTCGCGCGTCATGCCGCTCAGGTCAACGCCATACGCCGACATACCCGGCACGATGCGGTCTGCATATTGTGTCCGCAGCGCGGCCCATAAACCGGCGAGAATCAAGACGATTAAGACGCCACTCATGAGCGCCAACAAAGGCAAACGTATCAACCACGGGTTGATGGGTGTCGGTTCATAATCACTTGCACGCAGATAACGGGATTGATTTCCTACAGGGTAATTGCTCATAAAGACGTCACCTTTTTAACAATAAATGAAACTATTCAACATGTTGCCATAGATCGATCAAAAGGAAAAGAACTTGAACCGCATCTTCGCTCTATCCGCCGCTTTCAAATTTCTCGACGATGGCGAGCGCTTTTTTATACGCCTCCGAATCTTCCGGTTCGTTGTCGAGCACCTGCGATGCTTCGAGATACTGCTCCATCGTGACAGTATCATCGCTTTTGCGGGACATGGCGTGCTGCTCTGCGGCCAGCGCCGCTTGCTCTTCGTCGCTCATCGCGCCGTGTTCGGCGACCATCTTTTCGATGTCCTCGTTCGTAAGCGCTCCCTTTTCCTGTAACAGTGCCTTCAATTTGTCAAATGTCTCCGACACGTTGACATTCCCCTTTTGCAACAGGATTGATTTCGTATCATTGTACCATTGGATCGGCGATGTTGCGAATAGCTTTTACAATGCGCCGCTCAATCAATCGTTTCGCTTTTCGTTGAATAGCGCTAACTACTCAGATTGTGTCTTTGTCATAAAGAAAAGTAAAAAGATTCGCCGCAAAGTCGCAAAAGACGCAAACAGATCATACAGGTTGCACGATGATGAACACGTTGCGTGTTTTCCGTAGGGGTGCAGCGCGCCGCGCCCCTACATGCTCCCATTTTCTGAATTTTATGCCGAGCGATTACCGCTTGAAAGTAACCACCCGGGTCGGCTTGACTTTAAGCAGCACACGGGTTTCTTTGTCGGCCATCTCTGCCGGGACGACGTGGCCATAGTATGCCGGTTTGCCCATATAATTTTGCGCCATCCAATTGAGATGATCTAACGCGCCGTCTTCGGTGACCTCTTCAACTTCGCCACGCACTTCGAGGACGAACCATGGGTTATCCGAAGCCCGCACAAGCGCCGTCACTTTGGGATTTTTGCGGACGTTTTTCGTCTTTTGTGCATCAGCCTTTGTGTTGACAATCACATGCGTGCCGTCATACGTGCAATGTACGACTGTAGCCTGCGGTTGGCCGTCGGGCATGATGGTGACAAACGTGGCGAATTCAGGTTTTTCGAGCAATTCAAGATGCGATTCAGGAATCGTTGCCGACATGAAAATTTCTCCTTCAATAGAATAATTGAGCGGGATACCACCATCACAATCGTGGCAGTATCTCGCTCACAAAATATAGACGTTTAACTTTCTGGCGGGAAGGCGACGACGCGCTCTGGTTTGATTTTGAGGATGATGCGTTCTTCTTTGCCCTTCATCTCAATCGGCGTGACGCTGCCGTAGTATTCATCTGCGCCGACATAGAGCTTTGCGTGGGCGTTGATGTTTGCATAATCGGGGTCGGGCACGATTTCTTCAACTGTCCCGCGCACATCAATCCAACGATATGGACTTTCGGGGTCAATTGCCGTCAACGCAACTTTTGGATTAGCCCGCACATTATTGGGCTTGCGACGGCCTTCTGCTGTGTTGACGAGGACGTGTGTGCCATCCCACGAACACCAGACGACCGTATTTTCCGGCGAGCCGTCCGGGGCGATAGTCGTCAAGACGGCGTAAACCGGCCCGGTCAGCAAATCGACATGGGATTCGGGAATACTTGAAGTTGCCATTTGGAAAATTACTCCTTGTGTAGATTAAATTGTGTCACATTACTCAACTTTGATTCCGGCGGCGCGTGCCCGTGCCAGAACACGTTCTGCAGCACGCACCATCGGCCTATCAACCATTTTGCCGTGCAGCGCAAAGACGCCCGTCCCGGCTGCTTGCTGTCTTTCGTGGGCGTCGATGAGTTGTTTTGCCCGCGCGATTGACTCGGCGTCGGGTGTGAAGACGGCTTGAATCACGTCTACTTGTTTCGGATGAATGGCGAGTTTGCCGTCATAGCCCATCGTCATCGCCTGCTGTGTTTGACTACGCAAGCCGTCGAGATTGTGCAGGTCGATGTAGGGCGTGTCAATCGCTTGCAACCCCGCTGCTTTCGCGTGAATGACCGTCGCGCTGCGGGCATAGGCGACCTCATGACCGTCGGGCGTTCGCGTCGCGCCGATGTCTCCGGCGAGGTCTTCTGCGCCGAACATCAACCCGGCGAGGCGCGATGTGCTCGACGCAATCTCGCGCAAGTTGACGACTCCTGTCGCTGTTTCGATGATGGCGAATAACACGATGCCGCCCGCTTCCCATCCGTTCTGTTGTTCGATTGTGCCGATATGTTCATCGAGTGCCGCAAGTTGATCGCCGCTTTCGGCTTTCGGCAAGACGATACCGTCCGGTCTCGCAGGCAAGATCAGCGCAAGGTCATCGACGTCGAAACCGCTGCCGACCGGATTGACGCGCACGAGTCGTTCGGTGTGGCCGAAATCGACCTCATGCAACGCCTCGACGATGGTTTGTCGCGCCGCCGCTTTGTGGTTGAGCGCGACGCCATCTTCTAAATCCATGATGACGGCATCGACATTCAGCGCAGCGCCCTTTTCGATTTTGTGACGGTCATCACCCGGCATGAACAACAGGGCACGACGGATTTTGTATGTCATGATTGTTCTGTGTGCTCACTCTCGTCATCGTCGCCATTGAGAATAACTTCTTGCGGCGGGGCTTGCCGAGTCATCGTCAAGCGCAGCACAATCAACTGCACATCGCCGAGTGTACCGACCCCCGCGAGTCCTGTGATGCTGATGACAAGCAGCCATACGACCGCTTCGCGGATGTTGTCGGCAGCGAACAAGGCCTGCACGGCGACGGCGAAGAGCGCTAAAAAAACAAACGCGGGCATCCCGGCCACAAAAATATACTGCCGTGTCGATAAATCGTCCGGGATGATGACGTGTGTTTGCCGAACGAGAAGCGGTTTGCGCCCGATGAGCAACAACGCCAACACATGAATCAATTCGTGCGGCCAACCAAAAATACGCAGCAGGATGCGCATTATTCGCTAGGCGGATACCGCAAGGCTTCAATCGCGGCGGCGACATCAAAATCTTTGTACGACAATTTGTTGCCTGCGTCATGGGTGGTGAATGTCGCCGTCACCTTGCGCCATCCGATATGTAAATCAGGATGATGGTCGAAACCTTCCGCGATGGTGCCGATTGCCGTCGCGAAAGCTAACCCGGCCATGTAACTGTCGAGCTGCCATGTCTTCGTGATGCGGTCGCCGTCGCGTTCCCATCCGGGCAGTTGTGCGAGCCGTTCCGTAATCTCGGCTTCGCCTAACGGTGGAGTCGCCATAATGGAATCCTTTCCGTTCTTTCATGCAGATCATATTATGTAGATTGATGATTTCTCGGACAGCATGCTCTTGATATAGCGAATTCACCTCAAAATCCAAATGATATTGCCTTGCGTCCATGCAATTCTGAGCAGATGTGCCCATTACTTTCATTTTGGAAGTATTATAGCGTGTTTTGCCGAGACTTGCAGTGTCGATATAGGATTGTTGCAAGCGGACGGATTAAAGATAAAATTGTGTGGCAAATCATGGTGTTGTATGATGATAACATGCGCGGTAAAATGCGCCTGTTTTGCCGCTTGTCTACCCGACTGCGACTGGTCAATTTTTGATATAGGATAAAGTAACTGTGACCGAAAAGAGCTTGAGTTCGACGACCCATTCAGCATCACCGCGCATCAATGCCGACATTCCGCGCAAAGAAATGCCGTGTAATCTGTGTGGGCACAACGACCACCATCCATTTTGTCCGGAAAATGGGCGCGGCCTCGTGCAATGTGATAACTGCGGCCTCGTCTATGTTCATGCACAACCGGACGCCACCGAGTTGTATGCGCTCTATGGCGAGACGTATTTCCACAATGATGATTCCGGCACCGTCGGCTATACCGACTACATCGCCGATGAAGCGAACATCCGGCGCACATTTCAGGGACGTTTGCGGCGCATCGAGAAATTTGTCGCGCCGGGGCGCTTGTTGGATGTCGGTTGCGCCGCCGGGTTCTTCATGGACGAAGCCCACAAACGCGGTTGGGATGTTGCCGGTATGGATGTCTCCGGCTTTGCGGTGCAGTATGTGCGCGACCGTTTTGGTTATGATGCCCAACACGGCAGCCTGACCGACCTCGATTACCCCGCCGAGTCGTATGATCTCATCACGATGTGGGATGTGATTGAACATGTGCCCGACCCGATGGCGTATGTCCAACAGGTGGCGACGTTGTTGCGTCCCGACGGAATCTTCTCGTTAGCCACGCCGGATGTCGGCAGCATTCCCGCGAGGTTGACCGGCAAGCGTTGGGTCGGTTACAAATTGCAAGAGGAACACGTGTATTATTTTTCGGTCAAGACGCTCAAACGCATGTTGGACGAAGCCGGGTTCGATGTCGTCGAAGTGCGGCACGTCGGCAAATATGTGACGATGAGCCTGTTCCTCGACCGGCTCGGCATGTACTCACCTTTGATTGCAAAAACGCTCGGTCTCTTTGAACGCGCCTTCAAACTGTCTGAACGCGCCTTCTACGTCAACCCGTATGACATCGTGTCCGTCACGGCGCGGAAACGATCCGATTCTTAG
>RFIA01000161.1 GCA_003695675.1 Chloroflexota bacterium | reverse complement strand
GCAAAAAGATGCAACGCAGATTGTAGGGACGCTGCGGCGTGCCGCCCCTACGGAAAGCAACCCGGTAGGGCATTGCGTGCAACCTCAACAAATGCTATGGTATACTATTAATATCGATAAAGTTATCCAGAATCATTTTTCAGATATTATTTTCGGAGATTGCGATGTGTGACGATAGCGTGAACAACAATGGTCAAAAACCCGGCGAACCGAATTGTTATGAAATCATGGACAGTATTGATGATTGGTACGAGACGATCAAATTAGGCATCGAAACCCCGCATACGCTACAAGACTCGATACGGAGTCTCTCGATGATTTTCTCGTGTGTCTTGGCCGACCCGAAGACAGAACGGTGGAACAAATTATTGCTGAACGCTCTGCACGAGACACACATTCTTCACGACATCGAATTGGAGATGCAAGTTTGGAAACAAATCGGCCAAATCAATATACACAACGGCAACGGCTATTATGCCCAAGTTGCTTTTCATAAAGCGCTGGAACGCGCCAAAGAACGTGGAACGCTGCCACAGGCTACTCTCGAAGTCTATGCCGGTCTGTTACACGCTCAGATGATGCACCCCGATGACACACTCGAAGAGGAAATGATCACATGGGTGACCGACTTATTGGAAGAAACCGAGGATCCTTGTCTACAAGGGGAACTTACCCAAGCGTTGACTTTTGCCTATACGCAGCGCGGTTCATACGACAAGGCTATCGCGTATGGCAAGAGAGCCATTGAGCATTGGAAGTCGGTGGGGAAGGTCATCGAAATGGCTCGCACCGCCTTTACGATTGCGGCGGCCTATCGTGCAGCAAAAGATTACGATTCTGCACAGCGTTATCTTGAGTGCGCTAAAGACCTATTCGGCAAAACAACTTTTCGTCGGCAGTACGCTTTGGTGGCACACGAACAGGCTTCTTTATATTATGAGCAAGGGCAGCACAAACAGGCGATACAGTGGTTTTATGAAGCGCTCAAAGAAAGTCTTGCTCTCGATCTGAAGCATATTATCGCGCCGATTCGACATGGTTTAGCGTTGGCACAAATGGCGCTGGGCGATTATAAAGGGGCAAAAAAGAATTTGCGCCTCGCCCTTAACTGGTGGATTAAAGACCGGAATTATTATCAACAAGCATGGATTTGCCAAGCGATGGGGCATCTATACTATTGTCAGGGGAAATATGCCTGTGCTCACGATTGGTGGCGGCGTGGGTTACGATTGTGCGATGACTTGTCCAATATAGAAGCCTCTCGTGAGATTGTCGACGAAATTGAGGAAAATCTCGCGGCACTTGAAGAAAAAGCGAATGGCTTATCCAACAATGAATAAGCCACTCGATATACCCCGCATTACGAATTATTCAAATGGGGGGATAATCGGGGGACGCCCCGGACCACGTTGAAGAGTGGACATAGTAAGCTCCTTATAAGGATGCAATTGAACGATGTTCAAAGCATCGCAAAAAGAGCTTGCGCTTGTCCTGAATTTGGGACACAGATGGGGCACGATTGGGACAACCTATTGCCAGCAATGGATAAACCGGTGGCAATCGTGCTTCAAGCGTTGATGTTTATAAAAATGGTGGGAGAGGTTGAGTAAACACTAGACCGCAAAGACACAGGGGATGCCAAGATTTGTTGACTAAATCTTGCGCGGTTTTTGCGTCTTTGCGGTGAATCTTTTGCCGGTTATCTGATCGAGTGCTTCACTTGAGGAGTCGCCCTCCTCAGCAAAATTCGCGCGGTAAATTCGGCGATAGTGTCGATGAGTCCCTGCGCTTGAGCTTCTTTGTCATCTGAGTCGAGCTTGAGATGAGTCTCGATGCGGGCGGTCATAGCGAGGGTGTCGCTTTCGTCGACATGCGGCGCGAGATGGTCGAGCAGCAGCTTGTGTGCTTGCTTGCGCTCGATGACTTCCAGCGCGTCGAGGATTTGACGATGCGGCGGCCCTTCCCAAATATCGATAATCATCGCTTCGCGCAGCAAGCGCTCAACATGATACTCGGCCAACACCCCCATCCCACCGTTGACTTCCATCGCCCACTTCGCCGTCTGCACAGCGACTTCCGCCGTCCAATATTTGGCGAGATGGATCATGAGGCGGCACAGATGAAAGCGGTCGCTGTACGGTGCAGTTTCATGACGGACTTCATCGAGCAACAGCAGCGCTTCCCACGCCAACGCAAACGCTCGTTGTAAATCGCCTGCGCGTTGTGCAAATTGCTGTCGCATGAGTGGGTGCTCGATGATGGGTTTGCCGAAGGCAACGCGCTCATGCGCGAATGTGTACGCTTCGCTGATGGCGCGTTGGGCGAGGGCAACCGCGCCGATGCTGTTGGCGACCCGCGAGATATTGAGCACCTCCATAATCAGATAGATGCCACCTTGCCCTTCACCGAGCAAATACGCTTCGCTGTTCCGCAATTCGACCTCACCGGTCGGGACGGAACGAGTCGCGATTTTATCTTTCAAACGGCGGATGTGATAATTGAGCGTGCCATCCTCGCGCAAACGTGGCAATAGAAACAAACCGAGTCCGCGCACACCGTCCGGCGCACCATCAAGACGCGCCGCGACGACTGCGAGTTCGGCGCCGGCATTGCTCGCGAAATATTTGTCGCCGGTCAACAACCACCGGTCGCCGTCGCGTCGGGCAACCGTTTCGACATTCGCGCCGAGATCGGAACCGCCTTTGATTTCGGTCATCCATGTCGCGCCTTGCCATACACTCTCGTCTTCACATAGCAGATGCGGCAGAAAATTTTCTTTGAGCGCGGCATCACCATATTTCGCGAGTGGGAGCGCTGTCGCCAGCGAGACGGTGTAGGGGCAGACGACGCCGATGTCATAAAATGCGGCGATATAATCGAACAGCAGCGCGGGAATCAGCGAGTCTTCAGCGAACGCACGCCAGACGACACCGGCCTCGTAACCGGCATAGAGCATCGACCAATATTCGGGCGCGAAGCAAATCTCATCGATGGGCGTGCCTTGTCGGTCGAACATGCGCAGCCATGGCGTCCCCGCCCGGTCGACCGCTTCGGAGATGGGCAGGCCTGTTTGCTGCCACCACGCTTGATAGTCGCGCAATTGTTTTTCGTTGGGGACATCGGGCAGCATCTCGCTCAAGAAATCCGTTGGGGATGTGATCGTTTCGTGATTCATGATGCGTCCCTTCATTCATCATTGCCTATCAACAAATACGAATGGGCAGATTTTAACCGCAAAGTCGCCAAGAACGCAAAGGAAAAACCCCAACTTAACCCGTGAGCAAGGGCGCAAAAGCGGCCATAAAATCATTGGTGTGCGAGGTGTTCCTAACTTCTTAAAAAGTGTTGAAAATATGCTCTGTGTTATGATAGCTCACAATTTTAACCGGTGCGTTGTCGCATTTCATCTCCTAATGCTGCACCCTTCGCCGCAGTGAAATCGCCGGACTCGCGCCAAACGACTTCGCCCACATCATTGAGCAGCAAGACAGCGAGTTCATCTCGCGATGTGATGTCGAGCGCGGCGGTGAATTCGTCCACATCTTCGAGAAATAGCACGACGCTAATCTCGCGCAGCATCTCGTCGGGTATCGCCGCGATGAGTCCGGCGTTAATCACAAGACGTATCGGCGCGGGGATACTCGCCGGGAGCACAGGCACATTGTAAAACGCGAAATTCTCATATTGCGTTTGCAACGCTTCGGCGGTCGGCAACCAATCGACAGCGCGTTCGGTTTGTTCTTCCTCAAACGAAACGACGACAAGATTGAACGCGCCGCTAAAATCATCCGGCAAGTTGCGAGTCTCGGTATTCAGATTGGCACCGCGCACCGACGGGAAACGAATACACGCCTGTCCATCAACGCCGGTCGTCAAGCACGACGCGACCTCAACCGTTGATGTTCCCGGCGCGATGATGAAGGCGATGACGATGACAACCCCCATCACAAGCGCGATGATTGTCGCGATGCTCAGATACGTGTGATTGCGGAATGTGGTCATGATCGTTCGTCAATCATCCTTTGCGCCTTTAGTGCCGCCAGAGGCTAAAAGCCATCCGGCTACCGAAATACCAAGCCTGCTGAAGCAGGCTGTTGGAGGGCAATTTTAGACAACTTGGTGGTTTTTGCGCCCCTAAACAGTGCCCTTCAGGGTACTTGTCTTGCCCGCGGCATCAATCGATTGTCTATCTTAAACATCGAACGTCTCTTGCCACAACATACGTTAAAAACCTACCCCTGAAAAGGGGTATAGGGGGGTCAAGGGGGGTATTTACGGTTCATCTATTTTTACCGAAAATACCCCGTTTGATTGATGGGGGAGTCGTTGAAGCGCGTTAATACGCCGCCACGAGACCATCTTTGCGTGGGTCGCTGCCACCGAAAAGCACGCCCGTTTCAGGATCGCGGCGGATGATTTGGCCGCTGCCGAACACACCCCGCCCAGGTCCTGAAACCGGTTTGACCTTGTGACCGAGTTCCGCCAGCCGCGCCATTGTCTTCACCGGGATGCCCTCTTCAAGCGACAAAACGCTTGAACTCGTGCCATCGTGCAGACACCAACGCGGACGGTCGAGCGCTTCTTGTGGGTTCAACCCATCGTCCACCATCGCATTAATGACTTGAAAGTGCCCTTGTGGTTGCATATAACCGCCCATCACACCAAAAGGCCCGTAGAGTTCGCCATCTTTCATCGCCATGCCGGGAATAATCGTGTGATACGGGCGTTTGCCCCCTGCGAGCGCGTTCGGATGGTCGGGGTCGAGGCTGAAGCCCGCGCCGCGATTTTGCAGCACGATGCCGGTATCTTTCGCCACAATCACCGAGCCGAACCCCATGAACAAACTATTGATGAATGAGCACGCATTCCCTTCGCCATCGACCGTACACAAGTAAATCGTGTCCGAACCCGGCAGGGGACGACCATACAACGGCGGTTCCATCGCTTTGTCATTTGAAATCCGTTCGCGCCGTTGCTGCGCATATTCTTCGCTGAGCAAGAAGTCAATCGGCGCAGGATTTGTCGTCATATCCGCCACATAATAACGCGCGTCGGCAAAGGCGAGTCGCATCGCCTCGACCATCAGATGCAGACGCTGCGGGTCGTCCGGCGCCATATCCGCAATGCCGAGACACGAAGCGATATTCAACGCTTGCAACGCCGCGATACCTTGTCCATTCGGCGGGATTTCGTAAATATCGACGCCATGATAATTGACCGTAATCAAGTCTTCCCACGTCGAATGATGATTTTTGAGATCGTCATGCGTCATCACACCGCCGACACGCTGCAATGTCGAAACAATCGCGTCGGCAATCGGGCCGGTGTAGAAGGCTTCCGGCCCGCCTTCGGCAATCGCTTGGAAGGTCTTCGCGAGTCCTTTGAGGTGCATGATGTCGCCCGGATTCGGCCCTCTGCCGTTAGGGAGATATTCTTCGGTGTTGACCCCGTTGCCAAGCAGCTCAGCAGCGAATGGCGACCCCCAAAATGTGCCGAATACCGGCGAGACGCCGAACCCATCGCGAGCATAATGAATCGCATCGACCAACACATCGGCGAGTGTCATCGTGCCGTGCCTGTCGAGCAAATCCGCCCAACCTTGCACCGCGCCCGGCACCGTCACCGCATGAGGATAATAACGAAATGGCATCGTATCGTGCCCATCGGCTTTGACCATATCAATCGTCAAGGCTTGCGGGGCGCGTCCACTCCCGTTGAGTCCTGAAAGTTGTTTGGTTTTGGCATCATAATAAATCGCGAAACAATCGCCACCGATACCCGTAGATGCCGGTGCGGTCACATTCATGACCGCCGCCGCCGCAATCGCCGCGTCTGCTGCATTACCGCCTTGCCGTAAAATATTCAACCCGGCCTGCGATGCCATCGGATTGCTCGCCGCGACCATCCCACGCCGGGCAACCACCATCGACCGGCGCGACTTAAAATCAAAAGACATGGGTTTCATCGAAATTGCCCTTTACTATTCATCATCGCCATGAACTATAACGCAAAGTTTGTTCAAGGCCATAGACCAATTTTTTATTTCGCGTGTTTTACGGAGGGATTCGATTGGCAGATTGACCGTGTTATGACGGCGACAACGAGTCCAATGGAACAATCGGACGCTTGAGATATTTGTAATCAAAACGCGACAGATTAGCGCTGCACAATCCGGCGCAATCGACTTCAATCACGGCAGCGGCAATCGGCAGATAAGCGGCGCGGTAAGCGACGGCAGACTTGACGACAATCATCTTTTGCTGCTCAGGAATCACGCCGATATGTCGCAACTGTGCCAAATCAAATGGCGGCGTCTTGTGCTCGGTCAAGATGATATTGACCCCCGCGACTCGCAACCACGCCGTCTTCCCCATCTGAATCGTATCGCCATAAAAAGAGGCGAACGGATTGTCACGCAACTCGCAAGTGAAAACGCCATCAGAAAGACGCTGCACCGTCCCCGTCACTGTTATCGGTTCGCCATGCCAACGATCTGTTTTTCCGCCGACACTGCTTGTGATGACCGCGCCTTCCCCCGCATGATGGCACTTTGTGACAGCTTCCGCATCGGCGAGGACAATCGTGCCTTCTTGTACGTCGTGTCGCAACATCGCGGCCAGCAAATCGGTGCCATCGCCGGGCGTGCCACCGCCGATATTGTCCGCCGAGTCGACGAGAATGACCGGCCCGCCGTCGGCGCCTTTCGCTTGCATCACGGCATCATCGGGTGAGCGCAGCGCGAGTTCTAGGTTGTGTGCCTGTTGCCGCGATAACTCTGCTAATTCTTCGGCGTACTCTTCCGCTTTCTGTGGATGATCGTCCGTCGTCACGATGATGCTGACGCCGGTGTCGGGCGTGTCGGCATAAGCGAAACCCGCCATGACCGCGACACAAATCACATCCTCGTCTTGTTCAATCATCGCCCGACGTTGATGCACCGCGAGAAGCGGCGCGTCTCCTGTCCCCGTATATTGTGGCGCGAGCAAGAGACCGGCTTGTCGATACGCATGAGTCGGCGCAATCGCATCATTCAACAAGCGCCGCATAATTTGCCCGGCTTCGCCCCCCCGTTCGTACATATCGATGTGTGGATTGGTATCATAGGCGACCAACACATCGGCGAGGTCGCACAATCGATTGCTGATATTGCCGTGCATGTCTAATTCGATGACGATGGGCGTCTCGCCGCCGACAAGGCCACGTATTTGCGCGACGAGGTCGCTCTCGGCATCGTGGATCCCTTCGCTGACCATCGCACCGTGCAATGCTAACAAGACGCCATCGACCGGCAGCACGGCTCGCAATCGCGCGATGAAACGTTCGCGCAGCGCTTCATAAGCCGCGCGTACAATGATACCGCTCGGCATAGCCGCCGCGTAAAGTATCGGCAGCATCACCCAATCATTTGCCGCAGCAATCATCCCACCAATGCCGGAATGTGTACCCGTCATTGCCGAGAGAACCGCGTCGCCTTCGTAGAATGATTGACGTTGAAAATCAGCCAATCGTGTTCGTTGTGGCATGAAGGTATGCGTCTCATGCAAGATACCACCGATTGCGATGCGTTTTTGTATCATCAACCGACTCGTTGCATTGCTTTAATATTTCGACTTTTCGATAATTTCAACCAAAAGATGTTCATGCTGCTCCGGGTCAACCGTGACTTTCGCCGTAAAAAATGTAGGTAGCTCATCACAATCATTCTCGTCATTGGCGTGAGCGCCATTGGTGTGAGATATAACCATATAAATCGCCCTGCCATTGGCAAACCGCCCAATCCGCTCAAATCGAATAATGCGCTCGTCCATTTGTGCCTCCTTACTTTAATTGTAACCGAATTTGTTGCTGATTGCCGATGTCATGCTGATGAGTCCGTCATCTAAAATTCAGTCCAATAACGCTCGAATCTTGGTGAGCAATTGATTTTGTATGCCGGGTGTATTCGTGAGGAAGCAGTTCGCCCCAGCTTCAAGACTTCTTCTCGCATTGTCCAGATGTTGGGCAGCGGAATAGATAATAATCGGTATTTGAGCGTACTCAGATTGAGCACGAATGCGTTGACACAATTCAATGCCATTCATATCCGGCATCATCAAATCGATAATGACTAAATCACAACCCAATTGATTGATAATTGCTAAGGCCTCATCGCCACTGTGGCACGTCAGCACTTTGAATTTGTGCCTTTTCAAGGTGATTTTTAGCAACGCAAGGGAGGCTGGTTGGTCATCGACGATCAATATGGTTCTGCTCATTGTTTCTCCCTCCCCATAAAAAAGGCTACTCAACCGCAAAAGCGCAAAGAACGTCAAGAAAAACGAAACG
>RFIA01000160.1 GCA_003695675.1 Chloroflexota bacterium | reverse complement strand
TGACGACGATGTCGCGTGCGGCGGTGTCATTTGCGGCGCGAAAGATGTTCAGGCCGAGTGTCGTCGCGTCATCATTCGTCGTCCGACCGGCGAGCATGATTGTGCCCGCATCGCACAACGCTTTGAGATAATTGTAGTGCGCTGTCGTCGTCTCGGTTTCCATCGCCGTCGGGCCAACCGTCAACATCTCGATGCGGACAGTTTGGATTTTGTAGAGATAATAGGGCATCACACATCCTCTAAATAAAAGCTATTGAATCGCCAAGAACGCCAAGAAAAACGAAACGATTTAACGCGGATTGTAGGGGCATGGCTTGCCATGCCCTGCCCGAATCATTTTCATATCTTTATGGTGACACGGAGCGGCATGGGCGACTCCCTTTTATATTATGCCAATTCGCGTTCCGCTTTCGCGCTGACGAGGGTCTTGATTTCCGGCAGATCATCATGGAACAAACCCCATGAGTCAATTTCATCTTGTGGCGGGGCTTCGCTACCCCATTTGCGACTCGGATACCAGCCGAATTGTTTCGCCGTTTCGCCGAGCATCTCTGCATATTTGAAGGGCGCGAGGATCGCATCAATCACCGGGACGCCGAGTTCGTCTTGCAAGGTCTCGTGAAAACCGAATTCCGCCGTGCAACCAAGAATGATGACTTCCGCGCCGTCTTCTTCGACGGCTTTGCGACCCTCGACAATCATGCGGTCGCAAGTGTAGTCGTGGTCTTGTTGAAATTCGAGTACGCCGATTTCAAGTGGACGCATGGATACCATCGCATGGTCGTGCCCATAAAGGCGCACATTCTCGCTCATCTTTGGAATCCATTTGCGGCGACCAACAAGTACCGAGAACGTGTTGCCAAGTTGACTCGCAATCGCCGTTGTCGATTGACACGGCGCGGTGACGACGGCTTTGCCCGAAACCTCGCGCACTTCGCGCAAGCCCACATCATAAAAACAACCGATCACAATCGCATCATAATTTTTGTTGAGCGCGTATGTGATGCGCACAAGGTCGGCGATGATGAGCGCTTCGTAGGCATGATATTCGATATGACGCGGGCGGTCGGGTTGCAGGCTGATGACATCGATTTGCGTATCCGGTCGGCTGACCTGCGCGAGGCTGTCCGCAATCTCACCGACGAATGACGCTTGTCCTACAGGGTCGAGATATAAAATGCGCATGTTTGTTTCTCCGTAAATTTATATTTGATATAGCTACTCAGATCAATCGAGCAGTATGAAACGATATTGAACCGCCAAGACGCCAAGAACGCCAAGATTTCTCTATAAAATCCTTTGCGGTCTTTGCCGCTTTGCGGTGAATCTTTTTGCTTTTCTTTTGACAAAGACACAACCTGAAGAGTTACTATTTGACATTCTTTATTCGGGTTTGATAAGCGCGAGAATTTGTTCGAGCCGCCTGAGGTCTCGCGATAGCAAACGCGCTAACTGACGCCCGCAATGCACGAGAAAAGCGTAGCGTTCATTCTCGTCCTCATACGCCCACGACGCATAACGAATCGCCGCCGCAATCAAATCATCTGCCGGAATGTCGGAGGCATTCAACACGATGCGAAAGAAGTCGGTATGCCGGGTGAAATGCAGCACATCATTCACATCGCACTGATAGACTTTAGAAAGGCTCAACGGTGGGCGCGGCGGCAAGCTGTGAACAATCGCTGTGCCGTTCATGTAACCGACATTGAGCACGCTGATTTCAACTGGCACCATGCGATTTTCGCGTTGGTCGCGCAGCACATTGTCATCGACTCCATCCGCCATGACAAGTTCGTTGATGAGTTGGTCATCTTTGATGTCAACCGAATGAATCAAACCGATGGCGTGTATTGAATCGTCGTTCGTTATCTCCACTTTGACGAAAGTGCCAAAGGCGTGTTTGTGGTCAATGCGTGTGCTGTGCGTCCCGCAAGCGAAGCTGCGAGTATTGGCGCGTAACACACGCCCGACAAAAGTATCGTCATCCATCGTCATTGTTCCTCGTTGCTTTAATTGCGGCGACGTTCCATGCGCCGCTTGGAACTGCGGGCGAGCACTTTGCCAAAATCTTTCGCCGACCCGCGATACGGTTCGATATGCTTTTTGCGCAACTCAATATTAATCATTTCATCGAGCTTGCGCTTGTCCGTGCTGCTGACGACCGCGATTTCATCGGCGCGAGTCAACGCATAGGGATACGGATTGCGCCCCTGCATCGACGCTTGCGACACCAACAGCGCGTGCAGTTCATCAATCGCTCGTGCATCTCGCGCCACCCACATCGGCACATCGACACGCGCTATCGATGTCCGGTAACCGCTCGATACTTTCAAATAAAAGAAGGCAATCTCGTAATCGTCGCCAAATTCCTTGAAACTCAAATTGCGCGGCGAATTCTGCACCATCAAAGCCGAACGTTCGCCCGGTCGCAGCACTGTGTCGAACAACTGCCGGTCTGTCAAACCGGAGAGGTCGCCCGCCGTTTGCAATTCCAATTGCTTTTCCTTAATTTCCGCCGCATCGCGCAAACTCATCAAATACAGCAAACGCATCACCAAACGGCTGACGGGACGGTCGAGATACCCGGCGAGTGTCGCTTGCGAGTCGTGCAATTTTTTCAGCGCGTCTTGATATTGTCGCACGATTTCTTCAGCGCCGGTGACATCTGAGCTGACCCAATACAACAGCCGGTTGTCATACAAAGCGACAAGTGGACGCGCTGCGCCACGTCGTTCCCACGCGAGGTCGCTCAACGCTTGCATTTCGTTGAGCGTGCGGCGGGCGTCTACCGTGCGATTGCTGACGACGCGCCCGCGATCATGCACATCGCTTTTATGATAAGCCAGTTGGGGTATCGTCGATTGCTCCGGTAGAAGGTCTGCACCGTGATGATAAATGTAGAGACCGATGTTGATGAGATAATAATGCACCGGATGTTGTTCGTTCGGGTACACTTGTGAGCCGTCAGCAGCGAGGATAGTCGCGCTCGGCGGTAGCTGGGGTGTCGCGAAAATCGCATTCATCGGCTCGGCAACATCACCATCAAGCGGCACGGCGCCACGATACCCGCTAATGTCGGACTGTCGCACGAGTTCAATCCGCTCTTGTATTGCATTGATGTCCGGCAAATTATCATAACGACGGAGCGCAAGTTGCAACCGTTCCCGCGCATCGAAGTCGAGCGCTTCAATCATGCTGCTCATTTTGGCGATTTGATCGAGAATTTTATTGAATTCGAGTGACAATCTGCCGCCTCACACATATTCGCAAACCGTTCTTTAACCCTAGAGTAGCACTAGCGTTCTAGCTCGTCAAGCAATATCAGCGACAAGCGTTGTCGTAGTCATGCCAATTTTTTGTACAATTTGCCAAAATAAGGCTGTTTATCTTGAAATTTATTGTTATAATCCAACAACCTCAAATATTTTCTTTGCCTGATTACGATTGAATAGATTTATTTGGAATCGTAAATTTTTGAGTTTGTCTCGGGTGGAGAAACGATGATTGCATATCAATCGATTGCTGCTGAACAACAAACCAGCAACACCAAAGCACTCATTTTCGCAGGCGATGGTGTACGTCTTTCAGGACAAATCGATTACCCCTCAACAGCCCCCTCATCTGATAAACGACAATCGTTCCCCTTAATGCTGATTCTGCCCCATGCCTGCCATACGCGCGACATGTACCAACCTTATGCCGATATTGCGCTTGCCGCCGGTTATGCCGTCTTTCGCTATGACAAACGCGGCACCGGGCGCAGCGGCGCCTGCGCGCGTGGTTCGGTCACACAGGATGCCGTCAACGCCTACGAAGTCGCGCTAGAGCAACCACGCATCGACCGCAAACGCGCTGTTATTCTCGCGCACGGTTCGGGGACAGGGATAATCGGCAATGCGTTCGGTTTGTTCGCGCGGGTCGAGCGCCCGGCAGGTGTCATCTTAATGACGAATCTGTTGGATGAAGACGCCGTGCTTGCCATCGAGAGTCCCGTGCAAATTATCATCGCCCAAGACGATTGGAATCCGTGGGAAAAGTTTGGCAAAGCGGCAGCAGAAAATCATGCGAAAGCATATCATTACGAGCCAAATTATTATGTCGTGCCGAATGCCGACCGGCTCTTGCTGAAGCCCCATCCCGACACACAAACAATGCCTGCCGGTTTGCGCGAAGTCATCACCGATTGGCTGCAAAACCGCTAGGCACTCCGACACCCATTGACTCATCCACAATCACCGACGGCGCACATCAGCCGTCGGTTTCGGTTTCTATCGGCGGTATCAGCGCCCCATCCGGCGAGTCGTCGGGCACGGTATGGCCGAACAGATTCCGCATTTCCTTGGCCGTCTCTTGAATCATCTTGATCTGCCGTTCGAGACTTTCGAGTTGTTGGCGATCTTTCTCTTCGTCCACCGTGTAATGCAAACGCTCCGCTTTTGTGAAGTGATAACGCATCAATGCGGTGATGAGGCTGTACGTTTCGAGATAATTGCGCAGCCGAACCAGATTGGCCAAATTTTCTTCGAGTTGTTTGATCGGCTTGACAAAGAATATCAGGATGAGCTGACTCGCGCTGAGGCCGCCAGCCACTGCGGTGAAGGCGACGCTGCCTTGTATATCCTCATCTATCCCACTCAGAAGATTGACAATGCCTGAAAGAATAGCGAGGATCAAAAAAGCAATGCCCGAATAATACAAGACTTTATTGTTGCGTTCCGTTGTATTGCGCAGGTCTTCGGTGCTGCGGCGCGTCATTTCAATGTCGCTCACCAATTTTTGATCCTGATAGCTGAGCAAATTTTGTTTGTCGAGGAAATACGATTGATAATTGCGATAGTTGATGCTGTTTCTAAGTAATTCTTGCGGAATGGTTTTCACCGCGCCAAGATTGAGTGTGCTGACAAGATCGTTTAATGGGTGAATGACCTCGACTTGCAAAACCTTCGACGCAAAATCTAACCCCTGCAGATGACGTTCAAGGCTCTGTGAGGCGGTGAGGACATCCGACACAATCAGATTCGGGATATTGTAACGCGATTGCAACCCAACGAGCAGTGTTTGAATCTTGATGTCGGTGTATACACCGATGACAACCACATAAACACGCCTTTCGTTAAGCACGCTGGGGGCCGCGCCTTTTTTACGGGGGCCGATAAGCCTATCAAGAATCATTTCCAGCTGAGATTGATGCACCGCTCTATTCGGCATACACGCATCGAGTTCTTGCAGCAATCGCGGCGAATCGGGCGGGCGAAAGTCGAAAACCGAATCCGAACGGACATCATAATACGTCAGGGTTACATGAGGATTAGGACGATAACCCGTCACTTGACGCGCCGCAATTTGCTTCTGCCTGTCGTCTCCCCACGGGCACAAAAACTCATCGAAGCCGTCAATCGGCTCTGCATACCACGTTCCGCCCTCACAATGCGGGCCATACAACTTTCGCTCGTTGTCATATTGATTGGATGGTTCGTGCCAATCGCGAATGTGGATAATATGTAAGTCTTCTTCTACGGGGTCAGGATGGGTGACGGCATCAAAAAATTTGTACAGCGGGCCATTTTTGTAAAAATCTTTACCACCCTCATCAATCAACCGGCGACGATTATCCGCCCCAACTTCGATACAATTGAGATCAAAGCCTTCTTGATTGCCGACGAGGATACGCATCGCATTTTCTGTCGATAGGGCTAGCCGATTCTCGTCTGCTAAAAAGAAACCATTTTGCAAACACTGCGTGATGAGAATGTGGATGCTTTTCTGCGTCTCATCCGGCGGGCTGCTATCGCTCGCTTGGTCGATGTTTGGTGCTGCGTATGTGCTCATCATCAAATTCTCCTAAATAAGCAACAATTTGCATCTGCGTATTTTGAGTGAATATTTCGTGTAATGACTTTGAAAAGCCACATTAAAAATTTGGGCATTTGTGGGTAGGCGATGCGTAGGCTTAAGGTGTTATTATAGCGCAACTCAAGAATCAAGCCACTCGTCAAGCGCGGGAAAATATGCCATGATAGACGCATGACCAATTTCAACGTTGATCTCATAGGACAAGCAGCCATCGTCACCGGAGCCGGGGCGGGTGTGGGGCGGGCGATTGCCATCGCACTCGGCGCGGCGGGCGCAGCCGTCATCGTCAACGACCTCAACCCCGACCGGGCAGAAAAGGTCGCGCACGAAATCGTCGGCGCAAGCGGCACAGCGCTCGCGTGGCAAGCCGATGTCTCGAATCGTTTTCAAGTCGGCTCCATGATCGAACATGCCCGCGACGCATTCGGTCGCATCCACATCCTCGTCAACGCCGCCGGAGTCTTCAAGCACGCGCCATTTCAAAATCTCGACGAGTGGGATTGGCGGCGGCAGCTTGAGGTCAACCTCACCGGCGCATTTTTCTGTTCGCAGTTGCTCGGTCGTGTGATGGCGGACGAAGGCGGCGGCGTCATCATCAATATCGCATCGACGGCGGCGCATCCCAATCCCTTGCCGGATGGTGTCGGCTATGTCGCCAGCAAAGCCGGTTTGCTCGGCCTGACGAAGCAAAGCGCCCGCGAACTTGCGCCGCACAACATCCGCGTCAATGCCGTCTGCCCTGGCAATATCATTGAGGATGCTTACACCGATTATGGCGAACCCGCCAATGTGCAGCGGCGCTTCGGCACACCGGATGATGTCGCCGATGTCGTGCTCTTTTTGTGCTCCGACGCAGCGAGCTTCATCACCGGGCAGGCCATCAATGTCGATGGCGGCGAAAGCATGATGTGATTATTCGATATGGCGAGATGCGTTGCAGCACACACAATTGTGTTATAATGTGAGGCAGATTAGTTATCGAACACTTCAGGGAGCGAGGCGCAATATGAAAAAAGCAGTTCGCGAAGAATTACAGAGTATCGCCGAAACCATCGCTAATGGTAAGTCCGCAACAGCTGTCGAACGTCAATGGAAAAAATTCCTCAAGGCGCATATCGAGCCGGGCACCCATCCCGATGATATCGCGGCCATTGTGCAATATATCATGAGCGAAGCGCAGGTGCAGATGAACGCAGCCGTGCAAAATCTCGGCGGTGGCGCCGACCACATCAAAGAACTGAAGAAGCAAGCCGCAGAAGGTAGCAAATTGATACGCGCCGAAATCGACTCGCAGAAGAAAGCCAACAAGCGCGTTATGACGAAGGCTGAAAAGGAATTGTCCGCCGCGGCGAAAGAGGCGAAGAAAGCCAATCAGCAATTGCAAAAATTGCTGCAAAAGCAAAGCGAAACCTACAGCGCGATGCCGAAGCTCTCGAAAATGATGAACGACACGGCAGCAGCGATCATGCAAAATAATTAGTTTTTGCTCGTCATCAAAATGCAGGCAGCGCGGTCTACAATCGTACCCGCGCTGTTTTTGCTTCTGCCAATAGATGTGCCGCGCCGGACGGTAAACCATCCGGCGGCATCAACTTGAGGATGAACGCTTTCCAACCTCACCCCCCGCCAACCCGCTTACGGGGAGGGGATGGTGTGCTGTGTCTATGCGCACTAGGGGTGAGGTTTGCGTGGCCTGACGAAAACATGACTTCACTAATATAGCCGCAAATCCACATTTTGCCAAATAGATTCCGAAACCCACTCGCAACCACATCATCGCTGCGTTACAATATGCGCATATATGTTCTATGATATGCGGATGATTCGTTGAAATTACCCAATCTTGATGCGGCACATATATCTGAAACCAAGATGACCGATTATTTGTTGTCACCGACGCATCGTGTTGGAAAAGGTAAAGCGAGATTCTTCTCTACGTTTGGCTTTTCAATACAAGAATGGAAGCATCTCGCACAAGCCCTGTTACGACACGCAGCCGAACATGATGTGACCTATACTGAAGACACACCTTTCGGAAAGCGATATATTATTGAAGGCAAAATACACACGCCTGTGGGGAGAATGCCATGGATACGCGCTGTATGGTTTATCGATAGCGGGCAGGAAATGCCACGATTTGTTACCGCGTACCCATTGAAAAAGAAAGAGGATAACCATGATTGAAGAACTCGATAGCGTCATATTGACTGAAGAACTCCCGGAACATCATCTCAAGCCGGGCGACATCGGCACCGTTGTTTTGATACACGGCGAACACGCCGGTTATGAGGTCGAGTTTGTCACATTGGATGGCGATACAATCGCCGTCGTATCGGTTTACCCATCGCAGATTCGCGCTGTCAAAAGCGGCGAAATCGCGCATGTTCGTTCGTTGGAAACCACGTAGCGGTTATCATGACCTTTCAACCGTCTGACCATATCAAGGCGATTCTCGGCAGCTTGCCGACGAAGCCCGGTGTCTACTTGATGAAGAATGACGCGGGCGAAATCATCTACATCGGCAAGGCCAAGAAGCTACGCAATCGTGTGCGCAGTTACTTCAACGCGAGCGCTGAGCAATACCCGAAGACGTTGCAAATGCGCGAGCAAATCGTCGATATTGACTTCATCGTCGCAGAGAACGAAGTCGCCGCGCTGATCCTCGAAGAGACACTCATCAAGCAGCACAAACCGCGCTTCAATGTCATGCTCAAGGATGACAAGCGTTATCCGTACATCAAAATCAATTGGCAAGAACCGTATCCCAAAGTCGAAGCCACGCGCCGTATCGTCAAAGATGGCAGCCGTTATTTCGGGCCGTATGCCGCGATGTGGGCTGTGCAAAATACCTTGCGCACATTGCGTAAAGCCTTCCCCTATCTGACATGCGACCGCGACATCAATGGCAATGACGAACGCGCGTGCCTGTTTTACGACATCAAGCTGTGCAATGCGCCGTGCATCGGCGCGGTCAATAAAGCACAATATCGCCGGATGATTAGCGAACTCATGGATGTGTTGCGCGGCAAGTCGGAGCATGTCACGGTGCGATTGACACGCGAAATGGAACAAGCCGCCGAAGCGCTCAACTTTGAGCAAGCCGCCGCCTTGCGCGACCAACTCAAGGCTATCGAATACATCACGCAGCGACAAAAAGCCGTCAATCCGAAGATGACCGATCATGATGTCGTCGCGCTCGCCCGCGACAAAAATGACGCGCTCGTGCAAATTTTATTCATTCGCAACGGCAAGCTCATCGGCAGCGCGTCGCATATTCTCGACGGCGCGAAAGATGAGTCCGACGCCGAAGTCTTGAGCCAATTCATCACGCAATTTTACAGCGACTCGGCGGAGATACCGCGCGAGTTGATTTTGCCGAACGAAGTCGAAGAAGCGCGCATCATCGAGCGTTGGCTTGAAGACAAGCGCAGCGGTCAGCGCGTGACGATCACCGTGCCGAAGCGCGGCAACAAGCGTGACCTCGTCAAGATGGCGGAAGAAAATGCCGGCGAGGCGCTGCGCGTCATCCGCGCGCAGTGGGAAGCTGATACCCACAAACAAGAACGCGCCCTCAGCGAATTGCAAGAGGCGCTCAATTTGCCGGATGCGCCCAATCGGATTGAGTGCTTCGACATCAGCACGATGCAGGGCACAGCCAATGTCGCCAGCCGAGTCGTATTCGTGCAGGGCGTACCGTTGAAGAAAGAATACCGACGCTTCAATATCCGCAGTGTGAGCGGCGCGCCGGATGATTATCAGTCGATGCGCGAGGCGTTGACGCGCCGCTTCAATCGTTATGTGCAGGCACACACCGACCCGACTCCGGTCGCGCCGGGCGGCAAAGACAAAGACGAAACATGGCGTCTGCTGCCGGATTTATTGCTGATTGATGGTGGCAAGGGGCAATTGAATGTCGCTGTCGAGGTGCTGAAGGAATTTGATTTGTTCGAGCATGTGCCGGTCGCGGGTCTCGCCAAGCAATTCGAGGAATTGTTCGTGCCCGGCAAGCGCGAGAGCATCATCCTGCCGCGCCGCAGCGAAGCGTTGTATCTCGTGCAGCGCGTCCGTGATGAGGCGCACCGCTTCGCCATCACAGCCAATCGCAAGCAACGCCGCAAAACCGGCCTCGCGAGTCAGCTTGAGCAAGTGCCGGGCATCGGCCCGAAGAAACGCAAAGCGCTGCTGAAAGCCTTCGACAATTCGATTGACGCCATCCGCACAGCAAGCATCGCTGACCTGACGGCCGTGCCGGGCATCACACCGCAAATCGCCGAGACGATCAAAGAGATGTTGTAAATTGTGTGGAAGAAATCCGCTCAAAGCGTTATAGTATACATCGTCTTTGAAACCCAACTTTGCAGAACGACATATCGATGGTCAATTGTGTAAGGAGTGTTTCATGACTGAAGAAACAGGACAGAGCACAAGTTTTCTCCGTTCTCGTAGATTTTTGATTGGACTCGTCATCGTGATTATCGTGGTCGTGGTGGTCGTCGTCATCGTCACGCAATCCGGTGATGACAACGGCAACGGCAATGGCGACGACACAACGACGACCGAAGTGCAAGACGACAACGGCGCCGCCGGTGAGACGGACAACGCGGCAGACGATGCCGGTGACGCGGCGGACGATGCAGCAGATGATGGTGGTGATGACGCGGCGGACGATGCGGCAGACAATGGCGGTGACGCCGGCGAGGATGCCGAAAACGGTGGCTAATCACCCGGCACGGTCAAAAATGATGAAGATACGCTTTGCAGTGACGCCTCGCGGGGCGTCACTTTCGCTTTGGGCGGATGTCACTATCGCGTCACGCATCACGCCGCAAAGCGCCGCGACGCTTCAGGAGATTTGTAGTCCCTTGCGATTTGCGCTAGACTGTAACCTAGTGGATGACGAGTATCTGTGCGGGGAATAATAATGACGGATGATTTACAGATCATTGCAGCCTTAGAGCGTGAGTTGAATATTGAATTACGACGATATGAATCGCTGGAAGCGTTCGTTAATTTACGCCGACGAAAATATGCGCAAGGTTATGTCACGAACGAAGACGATGCTGTCGTTGCACTTGCACTTGAACAAATTGATTTGGAAGTTATTCCACACACCATTTTTCAGCTGGCGAACCTGACGCATTTATATTTGAGTGCCAATCAGTTGAGTGCGTTGCCGCCGGAAGTGGGGCAACTGGCGAACCTGACGCATTTATATT
>RFIA01000159.1 GCA_003695675.1 Chloroflexota bacterium | reverse complement strand
GGTTCCAAACTCATCAATGCGCGTGGTGAAACCGTTCACGAGAAGCCGTCGTTTCGTGCCGCATTCAAACGTCGCCGTTGTCTAATTCCTGCCGACGGATTTTTTGAATGGCATCAGCGGGATGATGATAAAGTCCCAATGTATATTCATAAGCAAGATCGCTCCGTATTTGCGATGGCTGGTTTATGGGAAATATGGTCGCGGGATGGTAACGATATCTATTCCTGCACCATTATCACAACTGAAGCCAATGATTTTATGAAGCAATATCATCATCGGATGCCGGTTATTTTGCATGAAGAGGATTATGCGACGTGGCTTTCGCCTGATGAGGAACCCACGCCCGTATTACGAGAACTCATTCGGCCTTATGAAGCCGATGCGTTTGCTGCCTATCAAGTCTCGAAAGTTGTCAACAAGCCGGCCAATGATTTACCAGCGTGTATTGAGCCGGTGACATGAAAATTTATCGCCCCGATAACAACAAGATGATAATCACAAGAATGATGCCTGCTGCAAGCCACATAACGACATTCTTTGATCGGTTCGCTGGGTTGTGTGTTGTAGCTAAAGGTCTTTCTCGCGCAAGATACAACGCGGCGGCGGTCGGGGTGATTTCTTTGACGTCTGCCACTTGGTCAGCAAATGTATCATCGCGCTCATGACCGATGCCCGTCACCACAGGAATTTCTGAGCGGCAAATAGCTTCAGCAATCAACGCATCGTTGAAAACGGCAAGTTCAAGCATTCTGCCGCCGCCGCGTGTGATGACGATAACGTCAACATCATTCTCGTGGTTGAAACGTCGAATAGCATCGGCAATCTCGCGTGGCGCTTGTTGCCCCTGAAGACGAACATCACGAAATTCAATGCTCGCTGTTCCACCATACGAGCGATACGTGTTTTCAAAATCGTGCAATGCTTGGCTGTTTTTGCTGGTAATCAGGCCGATACGTTGAATCGTGTGTGGCAGGGGGCGTTTGTCTCGCGGCCAAAGGCCTTTTTTTTCGAGTTGTTCTCGTGTGGTTTCGTCCAACAAAAATGGATGTCGTTTGATGAGTGTCGCCGTCTCAACTTCGATTTGAGCCTGTGAATATCGCTCATAAAAACGCACTGTTCCATAAATTTCGAGTTCCATGCCATTGCCGATGCTGAAGTCAAGTGTGCCGCGCACCGGCTCACGTACCATACAACGTATTGTGTATTCCTCATCGACGAGATCAAAATATTCGTGCCCGATGTCGGAGATGAAGTGACGGCGCACAAAACCACCAATCCATACCGGCTTGCCGAGTGTTTGATGTTCGACAATCGCTTTGACACGAGCGCTAATGTCGCGAATTTCGTGAACAGTCCGACGATCAATATTTGAATTTTCGTCAGTTACAACCATGTCACATTTTCTTTTCTTTTGTGCGTTGCTCAATCATCTCTTTGAAGGGGTCTTCTCCTGGTTTGATGAGCACTTTTCGGCTGCGCCCGCTCTTTTGTTGCTTTTCAACAATGCCGAGTTCGGTCATCAAATCCATGATGCGGGCGGCTCGTGGATAGCCGAGATTGAGTTGCCGTTGTATCATGGTTGCAGACGCTTCACCGGCTTCAATGACAAGTTCAATCGCGCTTTCCAACATCGGGTCGGTTTCAGACAATAATTCGCGACGAGTGAGACCGCGTTCCCACGGCCCGACACGTATCTTTTCCATCTTGCCCGCTTCGATTTGTTCTTGATGCCATTTGCGCCAGTATTCGGTGATTGCACGCACTTCATCGTCCGACACGAAGCAACCTTGTATACGTTTGGGGCCAGCCGCGTCGGACGAAAGGTAGAGCATGTCCCCCATGCCGATGAGATTCTCCGCACCGACCGAATCGAGGATGACACGCGAATCGACACCAGAAGCAACCGCAAACGCGATACGTGACGGGAAGTTGGCTTTGATCAAACCAGTGACGACATCAACACTCGGACGTTGTGTAGCGACCACAAGGTGCATCCCGACGGCACGTGCCATTTGTGCCAGCCGAGTCAATGACCGTTCGGTATCTTCCGGGAAGGTCAACATCAAGTCCCCGACTTCATCGATCATAATCACGATATACGGCAAGCGTTCTCGCGGCCGTCTTTTGGAATTAAAGATTTCGATGTTGCGTGCCGAATGCTCCTCTAGTAATTTGTAACGGCGATCCATTTCGCGTGTACACCATTTGAGCACTTCGATGATGCGTTCCTGTTCAGTTTCAACAGGGCCGACAAGATGTGGCAGACCATTGAAGCGACTCAATTCAACCATTTTGGGATCCAGCATCACCATACGCAATGTATCCGGCGAATTGTTCAACAGAAGAGCTGTCGTCATTGCTGCCAAGGCCACCGATTTGCCGGAGCCGGTTGTCCCTGCAACCAACAGATGGGGCATCTGTACGAGGTCAATCACAAACGGGACACCAGCGACATCTCGCCCCAATGGTATCAGTAAAGGTGATTTATTTTTCTGGGCTGCGTTGTAATACACACGACTTTCATAGACGGAACGCAGCGTAACGATGCTCGGTTCTTTGTTGGGCACTTCGATACCGACATAACTTTCTCCTGGTACCGGTGCTTCCATACGCAGACGCTTGGCCGAAAGTGCCAGCGCAAGATCATTTGTCAGCGATGAAATTTTCTTGATGCGAGTGCGTTGCAAGACAGTCTCGCCTTTTTTTGCTTCTTTCTCTTTAAATGGTTGCACTGCGTATTGTGTGACGGTCGGCCCAACACGAACATTGACAACGTCGACATCAATATCAAATTCGAGCAACGTATTTTCGATCAGAACGACGTTATTGTTGATTTCGTCTTCATCGGGTAACTTGATGCTCCCCTCGTGCAACAATTCGAGGGGCGGGAGTTTTGCATGACGTTTAACGATTTTTTTGGCTTCCTTCATCTCAGAAACGGTGAAGTATCGCTTGATACGCCCATCTGGTCGTTCTACCAGTTGAATACCTTTTTTCTTATCTTTTAATGTGCCGATAGCATTAAAATTCTTTTCACTTTTTGTTTCCGTGAGCAGAGGATGTTTTTCTGCAACGCGCTTATCTTGATCTGATTTTGCGTCACCATCCGGCTTCGAGATAGTAGACGATGCTGTTGATGCAGGTCGAGTGAGTGATTTTATGCCGGGACGCTGCGAAGGGGGGAGATTCTCGAAATTTGGACGAATGCGAATAATCACCCCACTTGTTTGCCGTTGTTTTGCTTGTGTTCGCGCGGCTTCGCGTTCAGCACGTTCTCGCTCAATTCTGTACTGTTTTGCGGCTTTCGCAAGTATACGTTGGGTATGTTTGTTTTCTGCCGTTTGCGATAATAACGCTGCTTGCTTTTGAAGATAGCGACTGCTGTTTTTCAATAAACTTCGGACTCGTTGCCGTCGGATACCGGCGAATATACTGAGGTTGATGATAAAGATGATGGCATAAAAGATCGTGCCTATTGTTAATCCTGTTGTGCTGAATAATGCGACAAAGGGTAGCCCAAGCGCCCAGCCAACTTGCCCCCCACCTTGACCGGCACGGGCGATAGCGCGAAGTTCTATGTCGCCTACCATGAGATGCAAGATTGCTAGGAAACAGAGAAATGCTATTTCTAAGCCGAGTAATCGTCGTGAAGGGAAGCTGAGCAAACGTTCTTTAATTGGGGGCAACAACAAGACTAATCCTGCCAGCAAGATACCCCCCGACACGACGATCCCGCCGTAACCAAAAAGCCCCGTCACAGCGTTTGACCACGCATCAGATATGGTAGCATTTGAGGGCACCAACAGAGAGATGAAAGACAATATCCCAAAAATGATGAGAACAATGCCGGCTATCTCATCACTCCATGGGGGAATAGCGTCCAGAATAGTCTCCCAGAATTCCGGTTTTACACTGTAACGTTCAACCTTATCAACCGGCTCTTCTTGTGTTGCAGGCTTTTTCTCTGCTGCTTTTTGTTGTGCTCGCTTTCTCAACGATTTTTGCTGTGCCAATTTATTTCAGAACCTTTGTGCATAATCTTTGTTTCAGTATAGCACAAGCTCCCGTCTGAAACAGCAATTTTTGATTTTAAACAAAGAACAAATACAAAAACCGGGCATCTTGATACGAGATGACCGGCTGATGATTGATATATAGCGTAATTGCCGTTTGAGATATTTTATTCTTTGTCTTCAAGCCTCAGGCTGAGTCCGAGTCGTCGCGATTTGCCATCAATACTCAGAATTCGCGCCGATACTTCTTCACCTTCCGAAACCACGTTTCGTGGATGGAGGAAATGTCCCTCAGCTAATTCAGAGACATGGATAAGTCCCTCTAAGCCTTCTTCAATACAGGCAAATGCACCAAAATCAACCACATTGGTGATCGAACCCTTCACGATTTGCCCGATATGATAGCGCTCATCAACGGTTTGCCATGGGTCTGGCCGCAACCGTTTGAGACTCAGGGCGATGCGACCCTCGCTGCGGTTTACATCAAGAACATAAGCGCGAACTTCATCGCCGCGTTCTAACATATCAGCAGGATGCTCAACGCGACCCCAACTCAACTCGCTGATGTGAATAAGCCCCTCAAGCCCGCCAAGATCGACAAAAGCGCCGAAGTCACACAGATTGGTGACAAAACCGGATACAATATCTCCCGGTTGTAGGCGATTGAGGATGTCCGCACGTTCCCCAGGTTTGGCCTGTGCCGCACGTTCGGAGAATATTAAGCGATTTTGTTCGATATTCAATTCAATCACACGCAGGTTCAATACTTTGCCGACGCATTCTTTAAGTGCGTTATGCCTCGCTATACTATTGGCTGTCGCCGGGAAGTTAACGAGCTGGCTTGCAGGCACAAAGCCACGCAGTGTGCGCCATTGTACAAGTAACCCGCCCCGGTTATATCCAATAACGGTCAAGTCGAGAACTTCATCATTGTCCATCACGGTGCGCATATCAGCCCAATCGGATGGCGATGTTTCAACATGAAATTCTCGATCAAAACCTACCTCAGTATATTCATCAAATGATTCCGACTCGTATTCTGTTGACTCGTCATCATCCGGTAAAGAAGTGCTATACTCCCCCTCATTGAGCAGTGCCGACCAATATCCTTCATCAGGTGTTTCAGATTCTGAGGCCGAGTCCTGCTGCCATGCGTTTGTAGACATGAGCTTTCCCTCTATACAATTATTTAACACCAATAGAACATGTTTACAGTACAAGTGGACTTGACATTATATGTGGTCAATTCCCCCCGGAATGTTCAATTATCGAATTATATGAGGTTGCGAATGGCTTGTCAAACGCGGGTTGTGGTCGATTTGGTTTTTGGGCAGTTAGGATTGTAAATTGCTTGATAAACGCGATCAACTTTGAGTCGATTTTGTCAGTGCCTGTTCGGTTTCTATGATATTGTCTGCCACAGCTTCAATTGCAATGCGTTGTTTTCGGTAGAGGTCGGCCTCACTAATTGCGAGCCGTCGGGCAACTGTGCGCACTTTTTGACTTTCTATAAAGCGCATTTGAAGGATGTTGTAAAGCGTCCATTCTGGCGTTGTGAATTTGCGTTCGCCTTCTGGACGTAAATTTTCGATGGCTGCTTGCAAAATCGCACGCAATGTTTTGACCGGATTATTGTCATTGTCTTCTAGGGCTTGTTGCACGACATGCAGTTCGATCAATCGACTATTCGATAAACCTGGCCCGCCCCAGTAATGTCGTAACGCACTGCGCACCTGCTCAATAAATTGATCGCGGTCTTGAATGCCGTTGCGTTTGAAAACAATCGGGTCGTAACCGTGTCGATAGCCCAGTTCATCAGCACGCGACCGTGTGGTTGTGATTTGTGGGAGCAAGCCTTCAAGGATACCGTAGATTTCGCTTTGAATAATAATATCATCGAGAGTTTGAGATACTCGCCGTACATAATTTGCGAACACGTCATATTCATCTTTGCTAAGATCGATTTGTGGTGACCGAGCTTGAATGCTCATAAAGCCAGCCGGATACTTGGTTTCTTCATTGCCGAGACGTGTACTGTATAGCGGGACAATCCAATACGAATGCCACTCATGGATGAGCAGCCTGCCTTTTTGATTCTCAAGATGCAGCAGCGTTTGCAGCGTCTCTACCTGTTCCTGTAGCCACTCCTCAGTCGGTAGACTGGCCCCAATCGAGGCGATGATTTCAGGTTGTTGCCGGCGAAATGCCACAACAAAAGCCGTGTTCACACGCAAATAATCGCAACTTGATGCGAGGATAGCCTCGAGGAGTTGTGTCAAGTCCGTCAAAGTCAGAAGGCGACGGCTGAGGGAGTCGAGCTTTGAAATTTGATTGTTGTCTTCGTCAAAATAGATCAGCTTGCGTTCGAGGGTAGGTAAGCCAATCGCTATAGCCCATTGCCACAGTAAAACTGTCGCAACTGTCGCAAACAACATGAAACTTTGTCCTTTGAGGCCAACAACAAGGGTAGCTTGTGTTGTCAATATGATCACGACCAACACCAACAACGCCGTCATCGGGCCGCGTAGGATGAAATTGAGCAATTCTGTTTTAACGACTCGGTCGGGCACATGCGAGCCAAAAAACGATAACGGGTATGCCAAAAATAACAGCATCATAATGACGACAAAATTAGCGATATTGACCAGCAGCAAGGCAGCGAGCGAAACTTCTTGGCCGGGACCAAGCAGAACCGAATAGGGGAATATTCCGAGCGCAGGGGTGAGCACTGCTGCTTGCAGGTATCCCATACGACGACGTGTATCACGGGTTAAACATCGTTGCCGCGCTCGTTGAACATTGAATAGCGCAACCCCGTCCGCCACAAGAAAATAAGCGATATAGACGAAAAATATCGAACCGGCTTCAAGGCTGACTCGTTCACTATATGGTACAGTTTTGATAAGTTCATCGGTAAAAGCGGCCATGAGTAAGAACAAACCGCCAGTTACATAAAGTAGACGCACCGCCCGGGTGCGACGCCCGCGCGATGGCAAGCCCGTCGTCGCTAAAAGCGCGTCGGAAAGATGGAATGTTGCTGCTGGGACAAACGCAATCCCAATCCACTGTAGCCGCAAAATAATTTCAAAGGCATCGAGATTGGGTTGTAGCGAAATGAAAACATCTCCGATAAAGGTTGCTGTGACGCAGGCGAGCAAAATGCCCGATGTCCGCGCCACCCGATTCTTAAGGTTGCGTGTCAAGTTGTATAGCAGCAATGAAGTTGCGACAATGACAATTGCTGCTGTTAGGATTTCGTTGATGAGGTCAAGCAGGTCTAGCAATATTTCGGTCAAGATGACAACCTATGATTACTGGGTAAAGTTTGACTGAAAAAAAGTGCTATATCCTGATTGAGGAAGTAACTGTCGTTGAAGCCAGAGAATGTAAAGCCGACCTTACGGCAAAACACAATACCGGGATAATTTTTTGTTTGGACTTCAGCCGTAATCCGTTGACAGTTATGTTCGATTGCCCATTGCCGCGCAATCTTGACAAGACGCCGACCAATCCCACGTCTTCGCGCAGGAAGATTGACGACAACATCTTGCAGAAAGGCGATATGATAAGTTGTGTCAATTCGCATAGTCAAATACCCAAGCAAGCCGAGACTCTCTCGATTCTCGGCGACCAAAAAGCATTCTTGCTGGGGCAAACTTGCTCGCAGGCGATTTTCATCAACGTGGTATTCAACTTCGAGTGGGTGAGGCAATCGTTCAGTCTTAAACCGAACTTCAAGCTGCGTGCTTTCTTGTTGCAGATTCATTTGCCATACATAATTCGTCGTGTAAGTGTGATCAAGCGCCAAACAGTCAGCAATATCGCGCTCTAAACCATCACGAATGACGAAATTTCTTGACGAAGACATGGCAATCGAAATTCAAGCAAGGTAGGCATCACCAAAAGTGCCGCCAACCTGCAATTCAACCAGTGGCGCTTCTTCAGCAATATTTCGTGCCGCATAAACACCTTCGCCGATACGTTGGTAACGCTCTTCGTCAACATGAATACCGAACAAATAGCCTGCCTTGATTGTAATATGTACGTTGTGTCCTATAGGCGTGATGATACGGATATTGCCAAAGGTGGAATGGAGTAATAGCGGGTTTAGCGCCTCAAAGGGACAAACAAAATCGATGTCGCCAAAGCCGGTGCTTGCATGAACTTGTTCGACGATAACTTCACTCAGGTCGAGGTCAATGCGGCCTAGATTGGCGCTAATGAATAATGCCCACGGCAAATCGCGTGCAAGGGCAATTTCCCAGTCGGCAAAAAACAGGCGCGACGTTGCCGAGCGATCCATTTTAAGGAAGGCGTGGGTCTCTTGAACATATAAAGCAGGGCGGGCTTGCGCAGCATATTGCCCAGCGATTAGCCGCCCCTCTTGTTGTAAGGGGCGGATGTGAACGTCGATTTCTCCGGGCGTGATTTCAAGCGTTCCAGATTCGACACTGCCGCGCGTGATGCCAAAGGTGCGCACACCACTATCGGGAAAGAGGTCGCCTTTAATCAACAATTGCGCTCCAGCGAATACCAATAAGAGCGGCCAAAAGGCCGTTGCGTCGAAATCGCCGAGCAACAGGAAATTGTCCAGTAAAAAGACAACACCAGCCGCAGTCAAGACGATGGGCCAGAGCCACGGACCGCGTACCGGTGTTGACGATTGGGTATTACTCACCGAGGGTTACTCCTCGTACAGATAATCCCTCAAGATGACATGCGCAGACGATTGTCGCAGACGATTCAGCGCTTGCGCCTCAAGCTGGCGGACACGTTCACGGGTAACGCCGATAGTTTGCCCGACTTCTTCCAATGTGTAGACGCGACCATCCTCAAGCCCATAACGCAAACGCAAAATCTGCGCTTCGCGCGGTGGTAGACGGTCAAGTGCGTTCGTCAATTGCTCGTGCAGAAGATGTGTTGCCACTTCATCTGCCGGTGCCGGGCTATTGACATCTTCAACAAAGTCACCAAAAGTCGAATCGCCATCGTCGTCAATCGGTGTTTCGAGGCTGACGGGGCGGCGTGAAATTTCGAGCAAGTTCTCGATCTTGTCGGGTGTAGTTTCCATCCGCTCCGCCAATTCAGGGACGGTTGGCTCTCGACCCAATTCTTGCAGCAATTGCAATTGAATACGACGCATTCGATTGAGTTGGTCGCCCATATGAACGGGTACACGAATCGTGCGCCCTTGGTCGGCGACTGCACGGCTGACAGCCTGACGAATCCACCAAGTCGCATACGTGCTAAATTTGTGACCGCGCTGATATTCAAACTTATTGGTCGCACGGATAAGACCAATGTTGCCTTCTTGAATCAAGTCGAGGAATGGCACGCCGCGTCCAATATATTTTTTAGCAACGCTAATCACAAGACGCGCATTGGCACGAACAAGATGTTCCTGCGCCGCCTCGCCATCAAGAATCGTGTCGCGCAGGTCATAAGCATCATCAGGTGATAACTGATCGCCGTATTGCTCAAGCTGCTGGGTTGCAAGCTCACCGGCTTCCATTCGTTTTGCTAGCATGACTTCTTCTTCTGCGGTGAGTAACGGCACACGACCAGCTTCTTTCAAATACAGACCGACAACATCATCCGTGTCGATGGCCTGTTGGTACCCTGCATCATCAGACAGGTCGCTCTTCAAAAACGAGAATTCCTCCTCTAAATCGTCCGAAGTATCCTCTAGGTCGTCATCTGTGTCCGTTTCGAGCGTGTTGGTGGGCGATTCGTCATCATCCTCTTCAACTTGCGGGATGACTTCCACATTAGCTTCGAGGAGACTTTCCATAATGTCATCCAACAGTTCAACATCACGCTCAGCTTGTGGGAGGGTCGCCAGAATGTCTGCATAATTTAGCGCTCCCTGCTGGCGAGATTTCTCCATCAATTGTGCCAAGATTTCATCTTTTTGTGTCATTTGTGTTACTGTGACCATACATAAAGAATACCTTGCTGAGATATTAGCAAGGTAATACTCCTACCCTCTTCACTAATGATTCTAATGTGATCTTACGATACAAAATCGCCAACTGGCGATTTTATGATACATCGTTTCGGTTAATCAAAATCACACAATTCATATCCTTGTGCATCTATCAAAATAACGTGTTATTGAAAAAATGTCAAGTTTCTTGAAGCGATTCAACCTGATTGATCAAAAATTCTATCGGCCCGCGTTCGAGTAGATAAATCAACTCGATTTCATCGACAATAGCGTAATATTGTCGTTGCGTTGTTGTCAAGTCGCCAATGGCTACGATATGGTTCTCGCTGTTGTTCAGTAAGGCCTGTATCAACAGGCGCGGTGGTTTGTCGAAGCCAAAATCATCAAGATTAGTTTGTTCATTGATCGGCACCGATTCTTGATAGGGCAATAGCACAATGGTTTGCGCGATGTCAGTGGCTTGTTCCCGCCCAAGCACGGCATTGTTTTCAACATTTTCCCACAATCCGTCGCTGCCACGTCGCATGGTGAAGCGCTGACCACTCGCCGGTAATTCAAGTTGTATTGCTGTAATTTCTAACACTGTCAAGTTGGGAAAGACACGCTGAAATCGAATATTGGGCGTAGGTGGCGTTGTGCCCTCATTATTCGGATTCTGCGACTGCAAAATGGCGACCACGCTCAGAATCACGAAGAGGACAGCAAGCCCCAATAAGTTTCCCCTATTGTTCATCGTCGTGACCGCCTTGTCCAAACACCCAAACCAATGAGGAGAACAACTCCCGGTAGAATGACAATTGTTATCAACCGAATCAAACCCATTGAAGGTCCGCGCACAATGATGAGTGGCAAACCGGTGAAAATAGGTTGGGGCGTAAAATGGATTTGTTCGCCGAGACCTGTGAGCCATGTAACGCCATCTGTGAAGAGAATGCCGTTCCCACCAAGTACAACTTGCCCATTAGTGACGAAATCAGCATCGCCAACCAACAAAATGCGCGAATCATTTTCCTGATTCCATGCCCATGCTACAGTAGTCAACGGTCCGAGTATGTCCTCTTCAGGATTAGGTTCGAATTCATTGGCTTCTAACACATCCCGCAAATTTGTTTCGCCATAACTGCGTTCTGATGACATGATGACGCGCCCGTTGGCGACATTAGGCGGTGGGGTGTCGTTGACCTCAAGTGGGCGTGCCACCCGGAAGATAGTTGGTGTTGTCGCGGGATCGAGCCGCGCACCAATATCGGTCACCGTGAAGACCGCCGCGCTCATGATGTCGAGTTGGGTTTGTGCGCTGGCTACTTCGTCAACCACAACTGCGTCGAGCGCACGAAGACCATAATTTTCCCACAGATATTGATTGAAGAGACCATCTTCTTGCAAGAAGGCATTCTCGCGAATTTGCGGATCAGTGAGTATCATCAGTGTGCCGCCTTGTTGCAGATAGTCATCGAGGACAGCAATTTCGGACTCAGACAAATCGCTTGTGGGACGTGCCATGATGACTGTAGATGCAACTGTGGGGATGCTGCCTCCCTGACTGGCAATAGCTAACAAGTTGAGCGGCGCAGTGACGAGGCCACTTTCTTGAACGCCGTTGTTGATGCCCGAAAGCCCGATTTGAGATCCGTCGAGGGGGTCGTACTCGCCATGACTGAGTTCAAAAAACACGGTGAGGGTGCCCGAAATCAACAGACGCGAAATGGCCTGTGTCATGTCGCGCTCTTGTCTCGCTCCACGCGGGACACGAGCAAGCGTGTTGAAGTCGATCTGACCGTCCGGCGTCAGATACGAAATATAGACAGAACCATCGCGGCTGTCTGGGAAGCGAGCTGCAATCCCCGGCTGTTTGTCGGGGTCAATATATTCGCGGCGGATCATGCCATTCGTGGCATCTTCGTATAGTCTAAAAAACTGGTCGTCTAATTCTCGTTGTTGCAACGCCTCTGACGAATAAAAGGCTGTGATTTGAATCTCGCGGGAAACACCGTCTAAGACAGCCAGTGTTTCATTGCTCAGTGTGAATAATTGTGTATCGGTCAGATCAAGGGTGATGACGGCGCGTTGTGTGATGATGAATACTAAAGAAACGACACCGATGAGTAACAAAGTGGAGAAGACGGCGGTCGTACTATATCGCACTTGCCGCCCAGTGATAAAGTTGATGAATTCTTGTGTGCTCAACAGTGCCCACGCCGCGATTCCCACAACGGCGACTGCGAACAAAGCGAGGATGATGTTGGTCAACTCGCGTTGCCACAAGAGGCCGATGACTGCCGCGACAAGCGCTGCACCGCCGACGAAACTCGCCCAATGCCCAATTTGTTGCCGCGTGATGATAATTGATTGACTCTGCATTATCGCCACCTATGCGATTCGACGATGCGGATTGTGATGAATAACATCACAGCCATCAAACCCGCGTAGTAGACAATATCCTCAGCGCGGACAAGCCCTTGCCCAAATGATGTCGCAAAATGTCCTTGTAACGATAACGTCCGCACGATGCGAGCCATTTCGATGTCGGTGATGACTTGCCCCGCAATGTTGCCCAACCACAAGAACAATAACGTCGTACCGCTCAAAAATGCAGCGACAACCTGATTTTCGGTCAATGACGAGAACAGCAACCCAACGGCAATTGTCGCTCCACCATAGAGCCATATACCGATATAGGCGCTGATGGCATGTCCGAGATCAGGACTTGTGATCGAAATCAGAATGAATTGATAACTGAATGTCAAAGCGAGCAAGACACTGTAATAAAACCACGCACTCAAGAACTTGCCGAAAACGATGTCATTGTCGCGCACAGGGGCGGTCAACAACAATTCGAGCGTGCCTTCGCGACTTTCTTCGGCCAACAGACGCATTGTCAGAATCGGTGCGAAAAAGATCATCCCAAATGATAAAAAATTTGGCACAGCCGCCGGATTTGCCGGTTTAACGTCAACACTCAAAGTCAGGTCATTGTTGAAGATCAGGCCAGTTATGATAAGGAAAGCAAATGCGATCAAATAGGCCAATGGTGAGGTAAAGTATTGTTTTGTCTCACGTTGGAAGATGAGCCATGTTCCGCGCATCTTATGCGTAATCCTTATCGCTGATGATATTCAAGAAGATGTCTTCAAGTGTCATGGCCAGCGGTCGCATTTCGAGAAGCGCGTATCCCGCTTCGACGATTTGTGTGGCAATGTCTGCACGGACATCATGACCCGGTTCTACGTCTAACACATAACCATCGCCTTGTTGTTCGATGTGTTTGACCCCTTCAATTGCTTTGAATAATTGCTGTACTTTGCCCGGTGTATGCTTGCCGAGCAAAATATAGAGTTGCACGCCCGGTTGAATTTGCTGTCGTAATGCGGCGGGTTCGCCTGAAGCAACGATGTGCCCATTATTGATGATTAAGATACGGTCACAAACTTGCTCGGCTTCGGCGAGGATATGCGTACTGAAAAGCACGGTGTGATCTTGACCGAGTTCCTTCACCGTGTTACGGACTTCGATGACTTGTTGGGGGTCGATGCCGATAGTCGGTTCGTCGAGAATGATGACTTCGGGGTTGTGAACAAGCGCTTGCGCGAGGCCGAGCCGTTGTTTCAAACCTTTCGATAGATTGCGGACTAGGGTGTTTCGACGGTCTGTCAATTGCACACGTTCGAGCGCTGCATCAACTTGTTGTTTAGGTTTTGCGACACGGCGCAGCTTCGCCCAAAACATGACATAATCGCGCACCGTCATATCGGGGTAGACGGGCACATTTTCTGGCAGATAACCGACACGCCTGCGAACTTCAATCGATTCTTTGAAGGTGTCATATCCGGCGACTTTCGCATAGCCCCCTGACGGTGGCATAAAGCCAGTTAGCATACGCATCGTTGATGTTTTCCCGGCGCCATTCGGCCCAAGTAAACCGACGATTTCACCTGAATGCGCATCAAAGCTGACATCGTTGACAGCAGCGAAATTGCCATAATATTTTGTGAGGTTGCGAACTTCGATCATATTGTCAAATGCTAATCTTTGCTTGAGCGACCGTCAAGGAAATGTCGCGATTTCTGAACAAGGATAACACGATTACGAACATTCCAGTATATAGTTACAAAAATTGCTGTATGCAATCGGTTGACGGATTGCGAATATTGGCGTACACTTTGCCCCGACTTTGCTTTTAGCAGACTATGCTGATTATCATGCTCATTATTGAAGCACGATACACACAATTCAATTATTTACCGCGTCGCCGCCGTCGCCCACAGACTGATGAGGTCGAGATGGGTTTTTTGTGTTGGCAACACGGGTAAGTTAAACCGCCGGACAAATGACGAACACATCCCCCGACCTCACACATAGGTCGGGGGTTTTTTATTGACGAGAAGGAGACGATATATGGGCGCAAGTGATATATACAAAGTAGGTGTTTATGGTGCTTCCGGGTATGCCGGTCAGGATTTGATTGAAATTTTGTTGCGTCATCCGCAGGTTGAAGTGATATTTGCGACGTCAAACACCTATTCGGGCGAAGCAATCCCCAACTCAGACTTGCAATATATCCCCCATGATGACGCACCTCTGAGCGATGTCGATGCGGTGTTTCTCGCTTTGCCGCACAAAGCTTCGGCAGTTGTTGCTGCACAGGCATTGGCAGTTGGAGTCAAGGTGATTGATTTGTCCGCAGATTTTCGCCTCGACACACCTGAGCGTTATGAGCAGTGGTACAAAGTGCCGCATCCGCATCCTGAGTTGCTGCCCACACCGTATGGTCTTCCAGAAATCAATCGTGCCAATATCCGAGGTGTGAATCTTGTAGCGACACCGGGTTGCTATCCGACGACGACGTTACTGGGATTGTATCCATTGTTGAAGGCCCATGCTCTCGCCCAACATGCGCCGATTATCGTCGATGCCAAATCGGGTGTCTCAGGAGCAGGACGTTCGCCGAAGCCAAATCTGCACTTTGTCGAAGTTTTCGGCAATCTATCGCCCTACAGTGCCGGACGTTCTCATCGTCATGTTGGCGAAATCGAACAAGAAATTGCAAAGATCAATGGCAATGTCGGCACATTGATCTTCACGCCGCATCTCGTACCGGTTGACCGTGGGCTGATGGCGAGTATTTATGTGACGCTCAATGATGATGTTGATAGTTCACACGCACAAGGTTTATACGAAGAAATTTATGACACTGAGCCGCTTGTCCGTGTATTGCCCGCCGGTCAACAAGCGACATTGCGTCATGCCGTGCGCAAAAATTCTTGCACGATTAGCCTGACACCTGTCACGGAAAATTATTTGCACATCACAAGCGTCACCGACAACTTGCGCAAAGGTGCCGCGAGCCAAGCGGTGCAGAATTTCAATCTCATGATGAACATCACTGAAACGACGGGGCTGTTATGAGTATCAAACCAGTTGTCATCAAAATCACCGGACATGTGATTGAAGACCCGGCAGTCTTAGACGAGTTTGCCGCTATTGTTCGCAACATGGCGGGGCCGGTTGTCATTGTTCACGGCGGCGGCAAAGAGATCACCGACCTTCAGACAAAACTCGGCATCGAACCACATTACATTGACGGTGTTCGCATCACAGATGAAGCGTCACTTGCTGTTGTCGAGATGGTGTTGTGTGGGACGGTCAACAAACGAGTTGTGCGTCATTTGTTGGCTGCCGGTATTGATGCGCTTGGCATGAGTGGTATGGATCTCGGATTGATTCGGGCGCAGAAGATGCCACATCCTGAAATTGACATGGGCTTCACGGGGGAGATTGTTTCGGTTAAAGGCGATATTCTTATCAAATTGCTTGAGCAAGGGATAACGCCGGTACTGGCGCCGACGAGTCTTGGCGATCATGGCGCGTTGAATGTCAATGCGGATCACGTCACCGGGGCAGTCGCCGCCGCGATTCATGCCGAGCGTGCTATCTTTTTGACGAATGTGGCCGGTGTTCAAGGCCGTGATGGGATTATTCCACGATTAGATGCGAATGGTGCCGCGCAATTAATCGCTGACGGTGTGATTTTTGGCGGCATGATTCCGAAAGTGCAGATGGCTTTACATACACTTAAACGCGGTGTTCCCGAAGCTGTTATCACTAATCTTGCCGGATTACAGCAAGGTAGTGGAACAATATTTTCATTATCAAGCGCTAATATCATTCATGAATGAAAGAAATGAAAGAGGGCATTGTGACTATTAACTTACGCGAACAAATTATTCAACAAGAGCAGCAGCATGTCGTGCAATCGTATCGCCGTCCGCCTTTCGTGTTGACGAATGGCGAGGGCATGACGGTTTATGATAGCGATGGCAATGCTTACCTTGATTGGGTCGCCGGTATTGCCGTCAATTCATTGGGATATGGCGATTCCGAAATCATTGAGGCGATTCAGCAAGCGGCGACCGGATTGTTGCATACCAGCAACCTGTATCATACCGCACCGCACGCTCAACTCGCGACGCAATTATGTGAACACTCGTTCGCAGATCGTGTGTTTTTCTGTAATAGCGGTGCCGAGGCCAATGAAGGCGCGATCAAATTTTCTCGTAAAGTCGCCTACATGAATGAACGACACGACAAACGCGAGATCGTCGCGTTCACAGGTGCGTTTCATGGGCGGACGATGGGCGCCCTAGCGCTGACTCCGCGTGAGAAATATCAAAAGCCTTTCGCGCCGTTGATGGGTGGTACGGCCATCGCTGAGTTCAACAATATCGACAGCGCACGCGTTGCGATAGGTGAACAAACGGCGGCGGTGATTGTTGAGCCGATTCAAGGGGAAGGGGGCATCAATGTCGCCGATCAAGCATTTTTACAAGCCTTACGTGACTTGTGTGACGAACATGATGCCCTTCTAATATTCGATGAGATTCAATGCGGTGTTGGTCGGACGGGGACGTTGTGGGCGTATGAGCATTATGAGGTCATCCCCGATATTTTGACAGTTGCGAAACCACTCGCCGCCGGGTTGCCGATTGGCGCCATTCTCATGACAGAAAAAGTTGCGAGTGCGATTCAACCCGGCGACCACGGTTCGACATTTGCCGGTGGGCCGCTTGTGACGAGTGTTGCCGGTGTTGTGCTCAATCGTGTGCGACAACCGTCGTTTCTTGAACATGTTGCAGAAGTCGGCGACTATCTTATCGAACGCCTCAGCGAGATCAACAGTCCGTTGATTAAAGCGGTACGCGGTCGGGGACTCATTGTCGCGGTTGAGATGACGGTTGATGTCAGTGGAATCGTGAATGCCGGTTATGAACACGGCTTGTTGCTCGTCAATGCTGGGCCGAATGTGCTGCGTTTCGTCCCGCCATTGATCGCCGAGAAGCACCATGTCGATACCATGATTGAGCGTTTGCTTCCGATTTTGCAACAAGTTGAGGGTTAGCTGATGTTTGATGTTCAAACAACGATAGAACAAGTGCAAGGCTTTCGTGTTGCCGGTGTTCACTGTGGCTTGAAGAAAGAGGGCAAATTGGATTTTGCGCTTGTCGTCAGTGATGTGCCATGTACAACTGCTGCCGTCTTCACAACGAGTGAAGTCAAGGCTGCTTGTGTCCAAGTTGATATGCAGCGCCTTGAACATGCCGCCCATCAGATTCGCGCTGTTGCTATCAACACGGGCAGCGCGAATGCTTGCACCGGCCATGCGGGGATACAGAATACACATACGACTGCGCAATGGGTTGCTGAGGCAGTGGGCTGCTCTGAAGATCAAGTTTTGCTGCTTTCGACCGGCGTCATCGGAATGCACTTGCCGATGGATAAGATCAAACAAGGTGTAACAGATGCCGGAAATAAACTCGGCAACAATTGGGAAGCGGCAGCTTGCGCAATCATGACGACGGATACGAAGCCGAAGTACGCCTCGATTGAAGTCACGAAATCCAATGGTGACCGTTATTGTATCGCGGGGATTACTAAAGGCGCGGGCATGATTGCGCCGAATATGGCGACGATGCTTGGTGTGATTGTGACCGATGTTGCGATGCCGGTTGACCGTGCGCAACACACGCTCAAATCTGCTGTTGACGTGACCTACAATCGTATCACCGTCGATGGCGATATGAGCACCAATGATACCGTGCTGTTGTTGGCAAATGGTGTGAGCGGAACGGCGCTTGAATCGCCCGAAGATTATGCGCAGTTTCAAGAAGCGTTGACAGCGCTCTGTCGTTATCTTGCGCAAAGTATCGTCCGCGATGGCGAAGGCGCGACGAAATTCATCACCATCAATGTGACCGGCGCGTTGAGCGATGTGGATGCGCAGCAAATTGCAAATACGATTGCCAATTCACCACTTGTGAAGACCGCATTTTTTGGCGAAGATGCCAATTGGGGGCGCATCATGATGGCGGCGGGGCGTGCCGGTGTCTCGCTTGATGCAGATAAGTTGAGCCTGTCTATCGCTGCTGGTGAGACGATGGATAACGCTCTGCAGTTGGTGCGTGATGGATTGCCGACTGATTTTGCTGAAACCGACTCAACAGCGATTGTGCGCCACGAGTCGGTCAGCATTCTGCTTGATTGCGGTCTTGGCGACGGCGCAGCAACGGTGTGGACATGTGACTTGAGCCATGATTATGTTTCGATTAATGCCGATTATCGCACATAATCAGTGTCTTCCGGGATGATAATCACGCAACGTTGAGCCGCCGATGAATTCTCGTAACAACGATGTATCTGGGATCATCTCACGTTGTTCTTCGCTGAGTGGGTGAACCCAACGCAAAAATGATAACAGGCGATTGGCTTCGATGTGTGGTGGGGTGGCGACTTCGACTTGTAACAGGAGCGATTCCACTACTGGTCGCAATGCGGCGACTTCATAGACTAGCGCAGAGTTGAACATCGCATCAGCATTTTCTTGATATGGGAAGATGTTGCGTTTTTCACCCCGTCGGACACTTTGCCACCGTTGTAAAGTATCGGTTGCGTTGTAACCACGATAACGCGCATCGCGTGCGATTCGTCGCAGCAAGCGCACATCGGTTGTGGGGATGCGGTTGTGGGCGTCAACATTGAGTTGCGTCAATGCCGAAACATACACGCGAAAGATGGCCTCGTCGGGCACATCGGGCACAAGCGCTGGGTTGAGACCATGAATGCCTTCAACAATGATGATTTGATTCTCAGAAAGTTGGGCGGTGGCGCCTTCTTCGCTTTTGCCGATGAGAAAATTGAATTTCGGCAGGCGTACCTGTTCGCCCCGCACAAGACTGAGCAATTGTTGATTGAATAAGGCGAGATTGATTGCGCCCAACGCTTCAAAGTCGTAATCGCCTTTTTCATCGCGTGGCGTCAATTCTCGGTCAACGAAATAATTGTCCAATTCAAGTGTGAATGGCCGTAAGCCGTTCGCCATCAGTTGAATGGCGAGGCGTTTAGAAAATGTTGTTTTGCCAGATGATGACGGCCCGGCGATGAGAACGATACGTGTGCCGTGGGTTTCATGATTAGCGCAAATGTCACCCGCAATTTGCGCAATGTTCTGTTCGTGCAATGCCTCGGCGATGAGAATGAGTTCGTGAATTTTATCTTCGCGCACAGCACGATTCAGCCGTCCAATATCTTCGACTTCCATCTTATCCAGCCAGTCATCCGTTTGTTGGAAGACTGCGCCGAGCTTGCTATAGGCTTTGATTTCACGTAATTCTGTTGGATGTTCCTTGCGTGGATATTGCAAGATGAAGCCGCCCGATACTTTAATCAGTCTAAAGATTTGCAGATAGCCTGTCGAAGGCACCATGTACCCGTAATAATAATCGTCACGGTTGCGTAACCGATATAGTGTGAGGTCGTTGCGGGTACGTTGCTCGAGCAGGCGCACTTTGTCATCTTCATTGCGCGATGCGAATAATGCTTTGGCTTCATCTAACGTCACAATTCGTTTGGTGATTTTGTCGTCTGCTTCGACAATCTTGCGTATATGATCTTCAAGCTGCTGCAATTCTTCATCGTTCAGTGGGTGACGATTGAGCACAGTGCAATAAAATCCGCCGTCTGGCACTGCATAGCGGACGCTGACTTGCAAACCGGGCCACAATTCTTCGACAGCAGTTGTCAGCAGCATGACAAGCGAACGGCGGTAAATGCGCCCGCCATCGCTGCTTGAAAGTAATACGGGTTGCAAATCCGCATCGCGCTTGACGGGATAGGATAATTCACGTAATTTACCGTCGAGAATGCCGCCCATGATGGCGCTGTCATGTCGTGATGGGTTTATACATTCCGCAGTTTTTAGAAATTGTTCTATTGTTGTCCCGACCGGCCCCTCAAGAACAAGGCCATCCGGGAATGTCACGTGAACATTTTCGCGCGGCTCTACGATGCGAATTGGATCGAATTGTGTTTCTGTCATGCAACCAGTCTTTCACAGTAGCTGATAACCATAGTTGATAGAGGATAATGGCACTACATACATTGATTCTAGTGTTAAAATCACCCTTTGAGTTGTATAGAAATGTTTATTTTGCGAGCGGTATGATCCACTTTTGACATTGGTGGTATAATTTGCGTCACACCAAGCGAGGGACAGACGATGTCAGCCGGTTACGAAAAATTTTTGCAAGAAATTTTAATCGATGAACAAACATTGCAGGCACGAGTCAAAGAACTTGGGCAGCAGATTTCTGCTGATTATGCCGACTGTGACGATTTACTCCTTATTTGTATCCTCAAAGGCGGTGTCGTCTTTCTCGCTGACCTGACTCGGTATATGACTGTGCCGCATGAAATTGACTTTTTGGCTGTATCGAGTTATGGCAAAGGCGCACGCGAGTCTCGCGGGCATGTTCGTATTGACATGGACTTGACGGAGGAAATCACCGGACGTCATGTGTTGATTGTCGAAGATATTATTGATAGTGGCCATACGTTGCGATTTGTGCTGGACGTTTTGCAGGCACGCGACCCCGCAAGTTTGAGACTCGTGACGTTGATGGACAAACCAGTACGCCGGACGGTTGATATTCCGATAGATTATGTCGGCTTCGAAATCGAAAACAAGTTTGTTTTCGGCTATGGTCTTGACCTCGATGAGAAGTTTCGCAATCTGCCGTTCGTCGGTGTTGTCAATTTGGAGTCGTTGCCCGAAGATGTTTGACGTTGCGCCGCGTGAACCCATCCGCCCGCTTTATTGGCCGGACATCGTGTTGGATTTGCACGATTTGTTGGCGGCTGAGTGGACGGGTGTTTACATTGTTGGCGGTGCTGTGCGCGATGCTTTTTTGCATCGACCGCTTAAAGATTTAGACCTCACAGTGGCGAAAGATAGTTTATCGCTGGCCCGTTTTATCGTCAATCATTTTGATGGTGATTTTTATGTGCTTGATGAACAACGCCAAGTCGCCCGTGTTTTGCTGCCCACAGATGAGGGGCGTTTCACAATTGATATCGCGCAATTTCGTGGCGTTAATTTGTTGGACGATTTAATGGATCGTGATTTCACCGTGAATGCGATGGCTGTCGACATTACAGGGGAATTGAATTTATTGATTGATCCCCTCCATGGCGAAAAAGATGCGATAGATAAAATTATTCGACGGTGTACCGTCGATAGCATCTCGTCAGACCCGATTCGTGCGTTGCGTGCTGTTCGTCAAAGTATTCAGCTTGATGCACGCATCGATAGCGAAACGATGGGAGATATACGCGCTGTCAATCTTGCGGCGGTTTCTGCCGAACGAATCCGCGATGAATTGATGGCGATTCTCAAGCAAAATCGCAGCGCGGCAGCATTACGCATTGCCTTCAAACTGGGTTTGTTGAAAGAAATTTTCCCTCAACTTGACGCACTAGACGATATGGTCATCAGTGAATCGGGGGGGCGGAGTCGCTGGCAATTAACACTTGATGTCATTGAAAATTTGGCACAAATCTCTTTGGCGATCAGCCCACACCGAACGGATCACACGGCGGCATCATTTGGGTTAGGCATGATGGTGATGCAATTTGATCGTTACCGCGCACAATTGCAACAACATTTTGCCACCACATGGCCGGACGAACGTCCACACCAATCGATATTGGTATTGGCGGTTATTCTGCACGCAATTAGCGTCTTGCCGGGCAAAGATGCGCGTACAGTTGTTCAAGATTATATGATTGGCCTGCGCTTGAGCAATGTCGAGAAACAGCACTTACTTAAAATCGTGAGTAATTTTGAACGCTTACAGCAAATTGATGATCTCTCTACGCTCGGTATTTATCAATTTTGGAAAGATGTGGGCGCTGCCGGGGTTGATATTTGCTTGATCGGTCTCGCCGAATACTTGAGTTACCATCGCCTTGAATTTGATCAAGACGTGTGGTTGCAGCTTGTGGACAAAGCAAACACACTGTTGGATGCGTATTTTTTGCATTATGAAACGTGTATCATGCCACCCGCGTTATTGAGTGGCGATGATATTATGAATGCCTTTGGCTTGAAACCGGGAGCAATGATTGGCGAATTACTTGAGGTTATCCGGCGTGGGCAAGTGACTGGCGATGTTTTATCCGTTGATGATGCGCTACGGTTGGTTGAAGATTATTTGGCCGACCACAATCTGAATTAAGTTTGGCTAATTTCTTGCAATCGAATTCGAGCATCTTCTTCGGGCACTTCAAATTGCATACTGACACTGACCGGTGTCCGCGCATTATTTTGCATTTTGTCGAGCAAATTTCGGGGCATGATGAGCATTCTTGCAAATGTATGAATTGCGTCTTCATCTGGCACCAATGTCAGTAGATTGCGTTCCTTCCCCCAGTCGCTATAAACGATATGCCGGGCAAGCAGGCGGGCCAATGACATGCGAGGCGAATGTACATCTTTGATCTTTAAGAATGTGCCGGAGAGTTTATTAATATCTACTTCTTCCCACATGCCTTCAAGTGGCTCTTTCAACATCACTTCAACAGGCACCGGTGGCGAGGTGATTTCAAAGGTGTTGATGAGTTCTGTCGTGATTTCTTCTAAAGCGTCTATATTTGTCAATCTATGTTACTCCTTCGTAGAGGAAGGCAAACTGGCTTCAAAGAACCAAAGCAATGTCTTGCCATATTTTCTTTCGTCATAAGCTGTCAAATGAGAAAAGCTGACCGTTTTTTGTTCTGCCGGGTCAATTTGTACAATGACGGTTGTTCCTGATGGAATCCACGCTGGATTACTGTCAAGACATTCTAAACTCCGCAACCATAATTCATGATATTGTGGCGGTGCGACATAGATAAAGTCGTAGGGTTGTTGCGGTCGTTTCGCGAGTAACGAAAAGGCATCCATGCGGCGGACAATAGCGTGATCTTTGAGCTTTGTGAGTGCAAGGTTGTGTTCAATTGTGGCAATCGCGCGTTTGTTGTTGTCGACAAATAACGCGAACTTCGCCCCACGACTGAGTGCTTCGATACCGACACTGCCTGTCCCCGCAAAAAGATCGAGAAATGTCGCGTCGATAATGTCTGCGCCAATGATATTAAAACAGGCTTCTTTGACTCGATCCATAACCGGGCGTGTTTTGTCTCCGGGAACACGTTTTAAACGCCTGCCTTTTGCCCTACCTGCGATGACACGAAGCGTCACATAACCCTCACTTCGTCAACAACCTGACGGACAGCGCGAATGTTGGAAAGCGGTGACGTAATCATGGTCGGCCCACCGGCAGACAAGATAAACCGATGATTACGAGTCGAAAACATAGCAGCTTTTGCAACATCACGAATGATTGCTGGTGTGCCTTGATGAAGATGTTCCCAACGCGAAAGACCTCCACAAACAGCACCATTGAATATCGCTTTTGCTTCATCCAATGTGGGGTGTTCTTTGTGATCTGCCCAATTGATGACTTGTGCCGGTAATTGACTCATGAGACGAAACATGGGGGCGTCGCCTTCAAGATGGAGCATATTGAGCCACCATCGTTCTGGCAATCCTTCAAGTATTTTCTGGTCATAGGGCAGGCCAAATTCTTGATACTCACTTTCGGGCATTGTACTGTAGTTGGCATGTCGGCTGACGTAGAAAATGCCATCGACGGGCAAGCGCCGAATTGCATTGATAAAGCGCAATGTGCTTTCGGTGATGGTGTTCAATCCTGTCCGAAGTCTATCGGGACGGGTGCGGATATGCTGCATTAGTACATCGCGTCCGGCAAGAAGTTCAGCTTGTGCGAGTGGACTGAGTATGGTTTGCACCACAGGTGGCGGGTCATCCCAAGGCGTAAAGGCCTCGGCAATGATACGCAACCCCTCAACATGTCTGCCGAATGTGCCGCGAATGCCTTCAAGCGGTCGAAGGTCTGTCCATTGCAATGAACGTTCGACAACGCGCCGCGTATTCTTCCGTCTGCCATCTGCCGCCCCGCACCATTCGTCTTGCACGCCATAGTCAATGACACAAAAACTTTCAGCCGGTAGCACATTGACGAAATCCCAATCATATAATTGCTGATATTCAATGATTGAATACGCAAGGTCTGCCGGTCGTTGATCGTCACCCGGCCAATGACGCCACAAAGCCACAGGTACACGATCTGTTGGCATACCTGCAATCGTTTTTTCAAGGCGTTCGCGTTTATTCATAGCAAGTAGTATACGGCAGCAACCACCTGCTTTAGCAGATGGCCATTGACCGACAATTTGTTTCGACAGTTAATTCGCGGCGTCAGATTGTGCTTCTTCGAGCCTTTGGCTGAACATTCTTTTGAGCATCATATAACGATCTATATTCTCTTGTGAATCTTCATCGCTTGACATCGTTTCTAACAACTTAAGCCCTTCTTGAAAACTTTGAATGGCGTTCTGCGTATCACCTGCGGCCCGTTGCGCGATTCCAAGACCGTATTGTGCATCAAGATTGTTTTGGTCGCTTTGCAGAATCTGTTTGAATGTCTCAATCGCGCCATCATAATTACCTTCACGATGTTGCGACCATCCCTGTGCGATTTGTGTATTCTGGTTATTTGAACTCATGTTTTCCTCTTCGCGAATACTTAAATAAACCAATTGTACTGAGGGATGGGTAGGATTCCAAGAACATTTACTCGTTTATCGAAATTGGTATAGGGAGAAGCAGAGTTTGCCCAATTGGAGAGCCATCTGTTTCAAAAAAGGTCAAGCGTGGGCTTTCAGGTTCACATATACGAGTACATTCGGCGACGGTCACTGCAATTTGATAATCACCCGGTGTAAGCTGCCGTGTGATCGGAATTGTATACTCGTCGGCGATAAAACCATTGGGCTGCCATCGGCTCGTTGGATAATGTCCCGGATGTCGAAAGTCAGATTGTGCGTGTTGTGTGTTATCAGCTAGATTCATCAAATGAGTTTGCACTTGATAATTGATGCCGGGCTGTCGCAGCGTGCGCCAATAAATCGTGAATTCAAGCGTATCGCCAAATTGAAAATCAGTCTTATCGAATCGATAGGCTGTTGTGCTTAATGGCGTATTGGTCAGGATTTCAAAAGGTGTGCTATTTCTGAGCATTGTGCCCGGCGCGTTGCGCAGTGACACTGATGAGTCTCTCCCTGAAAATATGACGACAATGAGCGCAAAACTGAGCCACAACACACCAAGCAAACGTGCTTCGGCATTTGTCATCAGTTCATACTCATCAAGGTAATCACTTTGTCGTTTTATACTCTCATAACTGATAACGAGAAGCAATAATAAGCTGATGGCACTCACAACCCATGATGTTGTTCGGATAGGTGTTGTGCCAAATTTAATTTCTAATTCGCTGCTGTTGGTTGCTGGGATGTCGATTTGGATAAGCCCCGTGTGGTCATCCGGTCGTATGGGCAATGATTCATTGGAGAGTGTCGCTTCCCAACCGGGGAAAAAAGCAGCCAATATGTTGAGCGTTGTTGGTTGTGTGGCTTGAATCTGATAGCGCGAAATGTCGGCTTGTGTTGATAATAAGTCTGCTCGAATATTTGCTGTGAGTTGATTTCGTGGCAATCGGTTGACGATGCCGAGTTGATAACCTTCTAATAGAAAGCGATTTGGGGACAGGGTGGCGGCGAGTGTTGTCGGCAATAGAAAAGTGGGTGGCAGGACAGCGATGCCGTAGCCAAGTTGTTCGTAGCGAATTTGATCTTGCGGCGTTGTGTTGCCGAAATTCGGATTCCACTGTCTGGCGAGCCAGACCGACGATGAATTCATTAAAATTGCGATCAACAGAATGGGAATCATTAATCGTCGATATGTTTCTGGCAGCCACCATCTTCTGAAGGATAACAACTTACTTGCGGCTACCGTCAAGCAGAGCGTAACCGGCCCCAATAACCACACTTGCTTGGGGAAGGCTGCTAGGCCTAGTACGAGCATGGCAATTCCGGTAGCGAGAAAGTATATACCGAATTTGTTTGTGCGCCGTGAAATTAGCAAGAATATGATCGATACTGCGGTCAGCAGTGTAATCCACAGGCCGAGTGTAAATTGAGGCGATGGGACGATTGCGGCAGCATCGACTTGCTGAACAGGCGTAAACAAGTCGCTTAAATGAAGATGACGACCCGTTGTGGTATTGATCTGGCGCCACTCAACCGCTTGATATTCGACAACAACGGGCAGCCAATAAAATGTTGCCAACCCGCCACCGAGAATGATGGCGATGATTGCAGATAAGAGATCATGCTTTTCTGTTTCTCTTAAATAGCAGATTAAGAAACCTACCGCCATGATAATACTTACAACGGCAATTTGTGGATGGGTGACGACCAATAAGAATGTTATGATTGCTGTAATCGACATGCCGAGTGGTGGGCTGCCTGTGATGATGCGGTCTAAACTCCAGAAGAAGGCGGGCATCAATGCGAGGGCCATGGCAGCAGGTAAGTCGCCGAGAAGATGGGGGATTGTCAGCCCAATCATAGGACTATATACGTATAAGATGCTCGCCAGCAAACCAATAGAGGCATTTGAACGACGCGCCACTAGATGATAGGTTGCGATACTAGCGGTGAGTAACGCAGCAATATAGACGATGCGAACAGCTACGACAGCGTCGTCTGTGAACAGCGTTTGAATCAGTGCCGCTAGATAAGGTGCGCCGGGAGGATAATAATGCGCTATGGGCGCACCATATCCAGTAATAGCGTGAGGTGACCAGCGTGGATAAAGATTGCCTTCTCTAAATGCGGCTGCATAATCGGCAGTTCGGAAGACATAATTTTCACTAGCGTTGTTGCGGGGCAGGCCGGGCTGATAAATAAACGGCCACGCAACACCGATGCTGAACAGGAAAGCGAGCAGCAAACCCCAATTCTTGCCACGTAGAGACCGCCGCATCCAAAGTGGTAGTTCTTCGTTCGATACCGTATTCCATGTTGACATAGATTGGATTGTACTTGATGTTGCTTGATTTGTGTTGTACCTAATGCTATTCTCTGAGACTGATATGCCCAATAAACAATCAATTGTGTTACGAGCAGCAACTATAGACGATGTGGTTGATTTATTATATCTCTGGCAGGCGAAACAAGCTGTTCGTGCCTCGCTTTCACAATCGAATATACCCAAGACCGAAAAACATGTGTTAGGTGACCAAATTGCCAATTGGCTGGCCGATGAGTCTTATTTGATTTATGTCGGGATGCGCGGGGCACAAATGGCAGGTTACATTATCGGGCATGTTGGATCATTCCCATTGGGATTAACCATCAGGCGAATTGGGCTTGTTGTTGACCTGACGATTGATGGGCATATATATAGCGGGGGGCTTGGTCGGTCTTTGTGTCGGGTATTATGGCATTGGTTTGATGAGAAAGAAATTCAGCGCGTGATGATTCCTTTGCTCGGCGGCAGCGCTGTCGAAGAGGCGTTCTGGCGTTCTTTGGGGGCGGATTATGATCGAAATATTTTTTGGATGGATATATGATTCGGCGTGCAACGGCTGAAGATGCAGAAGTCATCGGCGAATTGTGGTTGAAGTTGGTCAATTATCATCAAGCGCTTGATGTTGATTTGCCGCGTGCATCGCGGGATGGGGCATCGCGTTATGCACAGCGTGTGAATGCACGCCTTGATGATCCACACAGTCGCATTTTTGTTGCTGAAGAAGATGGGCAAGTGGTTGGTTACGTGTTGGGTGTGGTCGTTGACCTCGTGCCCGATATGTTCGTACAGGAACGCAGTGGTTTTCTGGCCGATATTTATGTGTTGGACGAGTATCGCAATCGTGCGATTGGACGCGCGTTGGTAGACGCTCTAATCGAATGGTTTAAGTCGCAGGGCTTGCGTTATTTTGAATGGCATGTTGCTGTTGCTAACGATGCAGCGCGAGCCTTTTGGTACTCGCTCGGCGGGCGTGATTCGATGATTCGTATGCGCTATGATCTATTTGAGGAGTCCGACAGTTGACGAAATTACTATATCATCATGACAGCTATCTGCGAGAATTCACGGCTACTGTCACGGGTATTGATACCGATTCAAATGGGATATTGCTCGACCAAACTGCATTTTATCCCGGTGGCGGCGGGCAACCACACGATAAGGGTGTGATTGAGGCTGACGGCCAAGTTTTCAATGTCACGACGATCAAACGCGGCAATCTGCACATTGTTGATGGCGACGTGTTGCCCGAAGTCGGTGCGGTTGTGGCCTGTAAGTTGGACTGGGAGCGACGCTACCAATTGATGCGCGTCCATACGGCGATGCACATCCTGTCGGGTGTTATTTGGCATGAGTATGGTGCTAGTGTGACCGGTGGCAATATGGATTTGCTCAAAGGACGGATGGATTTCGAGTTTGAGACGATGAGGCGTGAACTCGTGGATGCGATTGAAGAAAAGATCAACGCTGAAGTCGCAGCCGACCGTCCGGTGCGGGTTGCTATTCTCCCGCGTGAAGAGGCCTTCCAAATTCCTGATCTGATTCGTACCAAAATCAATTTGCTGCCGGAGCATATCACCGAGATTCGCACGATTGAAATCGTCGGTCTCGACTTACAAGCCGATGGCGGCACCCATGTGAAAAGTACGGGGGAAGTCGGGCATATTCGTGTGACCGATTATAAAAGCAAGGGTGGTATCAACAAGCGTATCTATATTGAATTGGATGCCTGATGCGTTATATCCATCGTGTAGCGCTCAAAGAAAAATTTGTTGCGAGCGGGTTGTATACCTATTATCTTGATGGACAGCCAACTGGCGCTGTCGAGCATTGGAGTATTCATGAGCAAACAGATAGCGCGTTGTTCGTTCGTGCCGATTATGATGCTCGCAATGTTGACGGCACGAGTTTATTGCTGCAAGCATTAGTTAATCCAGAACATACGACAAATGCGATTGAGCGATTTGATCTCTATTTCTACACGCCAACTTTAGAAGCAAAGGCTTACTACAGCTTCTTTGACAATTATGTGCAGGTCGGGCGTGCCATCAACAAGGGGCAACGTATTCAAACCGAAGTTGCGATTGATGAAAATGTCGTCGTCAACCCATTGAGCAAAGCATTGCAAAATTTTGTATTGTGGCTCGCGCAAAAATCCGGCGAAGCGATGCCTGTTCTTTCGCCAAATCTGCATGTTGAAAATGCCGAACAGACTTTGGCACTTGAGAAACAAATATGCTCAGCAGCATTCGTTGACAGCGAGATGCTGCAAATAGGGGATAAGACATATCCAACACGCCGATATGTGTTGGAATGTGAGAATCGATCATCGGCGAATTTCTGGTTTGACGACGATGACATCCTATTACGACATGAATGTCAAAATCAATCCGTCTCGCTTTCTCGCTACTCGCGGAGGCCGCCGGTAACGCAATGATTGCCCGTATGCGAAATTATCTCGGCCCGACCCGGCTACGTCTCATCTTCTTTCTGCTGGCTGGCACGGGGTTGATGAGTCTATTCTTGAATGCGTCTGGTGGTGACGCCGAACAAGTTGCCGAACTTCAAACAGCCTTGTTGCTCATCTTCATCGTCGGGTTTGTTCTGATTATTGCCAGCCGTGCCGAACGATACAATCAAATTCGTTTGTTGATTGTCTTGGCGCCATCATTCGTTGCTTTCATCATTGGGCTATTTGTCATTCCTGATTTACTTCCACCGCTTCTCGGCGCGGCATTAGGATGGGTGGTTGCCAGTGCGTTTTTAGTGCGGGACACGCGCCGGGCTGAATATAAGATGGCGGTCAAGCATCTACGAAGAAATGAATATGCCGAAGCTGTTAAAATGATGGACAGCTTGATTAAGCTAGAGCCGGACAATGAAGAGCATTATCGCTTCCGGGCTGTTATTTTGCGAATATGGGGCAAACCCGGTCGTGCAAAGCGTGATTATGTGAAAGTCACCGAGTTAAATCCGGACTCGGCTGGGGCGTATAATGATTTGGCCGAGGTGCATTTGCAAATGGGCGAATTTGAAGAAGCGCTCAATGCTGCGATGAAAGCCCATGAACTTTCGTCGAATGATTGGGTGACTGCCTATAATTTGGGCATGATTGAAGATCGTTTGCATCATCCTGATGAGAGTATTCGATATTTGCAGCTTGCGCTTGAGCATGATGTCCCCGATGCGCGTCATCGACTTTTGATTCACTTTTATCTTGCGCGTGCTTACGTTCGAAAAGGTGAACTGGATGCAGCAGAGCAGGCTGTTTCTGAATTGAAAGCACATAAACAGGCGCTTAAAGATTGGCGAAAAATTTTGGATAGTGAACAGTCCGTCACCTTACGACAAGTGCTCGGTGCTGATATTGAAGCCGCACGCGCCTTGATTGAAGACGAACTTGAACTGGCTGCCTTGTCATGAACTCAAAGTATAAGGATGAGGATGTGATGTGGGGCATTTGACTTCGCGATTTGTTGAACATATCCGCACATGGGACACTCCGTCGCAAGTCGCGTTGGTTATTGCGTTGTGTTTGCTCGTCGTGTCGCTGTTTGTTGCCGCGCTCGGCCCAGACAATTTGCGTCAGCCGTCATTAATCGGATTTGCCGGTTTGATCTTGGTGACGCAAGTCATTGTGATGTGGGGCAATCGGGTTATGGTGACGCCGTATACAAAAGCACAGCGTCACTATATGGCCGGTGAATTCGATGATGCCTGTGCCATTTTGCAGCAGCTCTATCAACAAAATGAAGCCGATTTGCAGGCAATGACCCTGCTCGGCAATGTGTACCGGCAGTTGGGGCGTCTTGATGAATCGGAGCATGTATTGCGTGAGGCGCTCAACGAAGCGCCGTCACATCATTTTCCGTTATATGGTTTAGGGCGCACGTTATTGACGCAAGGGCGTTATAATGAAGCTGTGACGAAGATACAACAAGCGTTTGAGGCGGGTGCGCCGGTGGTTATTCAATTTGATTTGTTTGAAGCGTTGTATCGTCAAGGAAATGAAGACACACTGCGCACTTTGATTCCCGAACTCAAAGATGCGGCTGCCGAGGCCCATCGTCGCCTGATGTTTCAATATATTCTTTTTCGTTTGGGTGAACGCACGACATTAGATGACAACTTGCTGCGAGAGGGATTGCCACATTGGGTCGCAAGTGTTGAGGTGTATGCGCATACGCCTTACGGCAAGGTGTTATCTGAAGATGTTGTTGAGATGCAACAGTTGACCGCCTCTATCTGATAATATAACCAACCGATCAAATTCAGAAACCCTAGAAATTATTGCGAAAAGATTTGCTTTTTTGGCGACATAAAGGGCGATTGTATGATAGGATTCTTTCAAGGGCGAAAGTTGTGTGAGTTAATGT
>RFIA01000158.1 GCA_003695675.1 Chloroflexota bacterium | reverse complement strand
GTTCACATATTTTCGTTTCTCTAATAGGCCACTATGCGGCATGGCTAGTCACGTCCATTTACAACGAGTGAAAAATAAGAAAAAAGTTTCGGTCATTTTTGCTACACATTGATATGAATAACCCATTGATGGCAGCAGCATAATGACACAAAGGACAGATAGCGCATAAAAACAGCCCACATTATTCACAGCGCAAAAAACAAAAGTGAGTACAATAGAGACATCCGAAAAAAGATAGATTGTTCACAAGGGGGGACACTTATGAACAGAACCCGCTTGCTCGTTCTTATAATGAGCATTTTTGTTGTGTTGTTGCCGACAACCGTCGGCACAGTCGCGGCGCAGAATGTCGTTGCCTATGGGCAGAATGTGAGCGGCACACTCGGCCCCGCAGCGCCCGTCAGTGTATTCACATTTGTCGGGGCAGCCAACGATCTCGTGACGGCGCGAGTCATCGCCATATCGCCCGAACTCGACCCCAACATCAGCATTCTCTCGCCGACGCAGCAGCAAGTTGCAGCCAATGATAACGACCCACTCGTGCCCGGCGGCACAGACGCCCGCATTTCGACTGTACTACCGGCGGATGGCGTCTATCTCATCATCATCGCGGCGACGAACGGAACAAGCGGCGATTTCTTGTTGCTGCTCGACGGCCAACCCGCCGCCGAAAGCGATCTGACCGCTTTTGAGGAAGAGATGCCCTTCGCCGGTGCGGGTGATGGCGATGCGGCTGCCGGCGCGCCGAACCCAACGCAAGTCTTCACCTTTAGTGCCGACCCGAATGCCCCGACGAGCGCGAGCTTCAGCACGGCAGACGCGGGCTATATGTTCTCGGCAGAAGTGCGCAACGCAACAAGCGGGCAACTCGTCGCTTTCGTCACCGGCAGCGACACCAATCCGGTTTCGTTGACGCTCGCGGCGGGCAATCAGACTTTCAGTGTCGCGATTTTCCCAGCAGACCCGAATATCGTCGGCACCGTGCAATTCACGACACAAATCGTCCTCCCGATGGACGAAGCACCCCCGCCGGTCGTAACTGAGGAAGCGGCCGCACCGCCTCCACCACCGACGACCGCGCCGTGTATCATCACACCGGCCAACAACGCCGTTAATATCCGCACAGCGCCGAACGTCAACACCACTGTCGCCGGGCAACTCGCCGTCGGTCAATCGGATATTGCGACCGCGCTGACACTCGGCGGCGATGGCTTCATCTGGTATCGTCTGACGAATGGATGGGTACGTGCCGATGTTGTCAATGCTGCCGGGCCGTGCATCGAACTGCCATCGGTTGATGCCAATGCCGAAGCGCCCGCGCCGGTTGTGACGGAAGAAGTCGCGCCGCAAAATGGTCAGCAGCCGCCGGTGCAACCTTCGCCGACATCACCGCCAAGTGGTGGCCCACCGCCTCCAGCACAAACTGAAGAGGCTCAGCCACCGCAACAACAACCGCCAACGGCGACGCCACCACCGCCGCAGCAGCAACCGCCAACAGCGACGCCACCACCGCCGCAGCAGCAACCGCCAACAGCGACGCCATCACCGCAACAACAACCGCCGACAGCGACCTTTACACCATCGTTCACACCGACGATACTGCCGACGGCGACCTTCACGCCATCATTCACGCCGACGACACCGCCCCCGGCGCAGGTCGCGCCGCAAGACGCGCGTTTCAACAATCCGCTCAACATCCCGTTGGACAACACAGCGTCGGTGCTCGACTTCGTGTCATTCCCCGGCGGCGACACCGAAGACCGTGTGCGTTGGGACATCATCGGCATGAATCCGAATTCGTCGCTTCCCGGCGGGCGGGCACGGCTCGTCATCAGCGTGTCGTGCTTCGGCGAAGGCACGAGCCAAATTCAATTCTTCACCGGCGGGCAGACGTTTAGTTGTGGGCAAACGATTGTTGACCAAGAAGTGACCTTCAACAGCAAGACCGGCTCGGTCGTCATCACGGCGGTCGGCGGCACGGGCACGTATGTGCAATGGGTGTTGACCGGTACGGCAACACGAGTGAATTAGGTGGCAATGACGAGAGGCGGCTGTTTGTATAGAGCGATTCGTGAATCGTCCCTATGATGACCTTTGTCGGGACACAGCGCGCTGTGCCCCGACGATTGCCGACAGCCACACACTCGTTTTACATGCACAATATCTACGATTTACGGAAGGAGCATTTATGCAAGCAAAGAACTTATCACATTCTCGTCTCAGGACAATCATCATCATGATTGTGGCTTTGCTACTCATGATGGCCGTCGGCAGCGCCGGTGCGCAGGGCACTGTCATCGCCTATGGTTCGCCGGTTTTTGGCACGCTCAGCGCCGAAGCCCCGTTGGGATTCTTCAACTTCAACGGCACGGCGGGCGATCTCATCACAGTGCGCGTCATAGGAACCGGCGGCGGACTCGACCCGAATGTTGGGCTGCTCTCGCCGACCCAAGTCTCGCTCGCGTCGAATGACAACGACCTATTTAGCCCCGGCAGCAGCGACGCGAGTGTCTCGTTGCGCTTGCCAGAAACGGGCGTCTACTCATTGCTCGTCGGCGGCTCAAATGGCACAACGGGCGACTTCTTGCTGCGCGTCGACGCGGCGGCGCCCTCGGTCAGCACGGCGCTTTCACCCGACACCCCGACAGTCGTCAACATCCCACTCGGCGCACCGTCGCAATCATTCAGCTTCAATGCCAATCCGGGCGGTTCGACAACGCTCAACTTGAGCACCGATTCGCCGGGCTTCGGCTTCACGGCTGTGGTACGCAATGGCGCCGGGCAGATTGTCGCTATTCTCGGCGGCGATACATTGCAAAGCGCATCATTGACGATTGGTGCAGGCAGTGGTGTCTACGAAGTCGCGGTGTCATCATCAAGCCCCGACACGCAAGGTGCGGTCAATATCTCGCTCGGCGCGGGCGCGGCAGCATCAACCGGACAGACGTCATCAGCACCGCCACCACCAGCAGCCACACAAGAAGCCGTCGCACCACCACCGGCGCAAACAGGGGCTGACCCATTGGCCGGTATCGGCGCAAATGATGCCTGTACCGTGACACCGGCGGGCGGCAATGTCAACCTGCGTGCCGGTGCGGGCACGAACTTCCCTGTTCAGGGACAATTGTTCGCCGGGCAAACCGCGAACCCCGATGGTCAAACATTCGGCAACGACAACTTCATCTGGTTCCGTTTGCCGAGTACAGCGTGGGTGCGTTCCGATGTAGTGCGCCAGGCGGGGAATTGTATCGGTCTGCCGACGGTAGCATCGCCAGCAGCACCGGCAGCGCCGCCACCGCCACCACCACCGGCGGCGACCGAAGAAACCGGTGCGCCACCGCCACCACCCACACAGGCGCCGCCACCGCAAGACAACAATCAACCGCCAACTGAGGAAACGCAAGAACCGCCGCCACCCACTGAGGAAACACCGCCGCCGAATCCGACTGCACCGCCGGACACAGGACAATACATTCTCGAAGTTGACCGCGACGAAAACACACAATTCAGCGAGCAGGTGTCTTCGCCGGAAGGCGATACGACTGACCAAGTGTTCATTCGCATCACCGGCTTGCAGAACACGCCGCCGAACAGCACGCGCGAGTTCAGCTTCACGCTTGTTTGCAGTGGCAGCGGCACCGAATTGCTGCGTTGGGGCACGGGTGGCAATCTAGGGACGAATGGTTGTGGCGCGACCAGCACACGTTTGTTCACCAACGATTCCGACACGATTTTATTCACGATTGGCTTCCCACCCGGCAGCGGCCCAGCACTCGTGAATTACACCATCGTCATCAACAAGATTAGCTAACGCGAAAGAATCGCAAAGGCGCGGAGAAAACTCTGCGCCTTTGTGTTGATCGTGTCATCAGCCCGACAGCACTGCACGCAAACGATACTCAAGTTCAGCGAGCATGATAGCCGTCGCGCCCCACACCTTGTGTTCGCCGACTTGATAAAAGCGAACGGGGCGGCGCACGCCGTTGAGCGTCCATATTTCTTCGCGCTTGAACGCCGGATTGAGCAAATCGGGCAGCGCGAATCCGAAGACCTCAGCCACTTCATCAGGACTCGGTTTGAGGGACGGCAGCGCGGGGATATAGGCGACAGTCGGCGTGACTTGAAAATTGCTCGGCGGGATGTATATCGTCGTCATCTGGCCGAGAATATCGAGATCGGCTTCGCAGATGCCGAGTTCTTCGCATGTTTCACGCAAGGCGGTGTGGGTGAACGACTCGTCTCCCGGGTCACGTCGCCCGCCGGGAAAACTGATCTGCCCGCTATGACCGCGTAATTGTTCGGTGCGGCGCGTCAACAAGACGTGCAACACGCCATCAACCGGGTAAATTAACACGAGGACAGCGGCGATGCGCGGCGTCATACCCGGCGGCGGCGTGCGTTGTTCGGGAGTCACATCGGGGAAGATCGTCCGCGCCGCCTCAGTTGGATCGAAGTTTGGCAGATTGACGGCTGCGCGAACAACATCGCGTGTCATCATGATGAGGATTCCAACCATGCGTGCAAATAATGCTCATGACGCCGCGACAGCAACCCGCCTTCGACGACCGGCTCGTCGTCCGTGATGGGGATTAAACGTAAGCGCAATCGATTGTGACCGGGACGGTGTGCTTGTTCCCACAACTGAATACACGCTTGCATGGCGAGGAAGGCGTCGGCGCTGCCAAAACAAAACGCGCCGCCGTGCCCTTGATAGGGCACAAAACAAGCGCTCCCCTGTGTGATGAGCGCGAAACCGTTTTCTTCAAGCCCGAAAGCCTGTTGGTCAGTCTCGACAAGATAGGTTGCGAAGACGACATCCTCCGGCGCATACAACATCAAAAAGGGCATGATCCTCTGCCAATAATCACTCGCCGTCAACCGCATACCGAGATGACACGCTTCATAATCGGACGACAACACGGTGTGCAGCGCAACGCTGTCGATGAGATCGATTGATGGCAGCATCAAAATCATCGCCGAACTGCCGACTCGAATCATCGTCGGCGGCCCGGCGGCCATCCCGCGCAAACGAATGAAGCCACAAGGCAAATTGACGCGGCTGAGCAAACTGCCATCGGATTGTACAACGAAGGCCGCGCTAAATTGCAAGGGGTCTACGGCAATCGGGGCGACGAGAATACCGTTCGGCTTCAACTGTTGTACCCAACGGCGCGGCACATCCCACACACCGACAGTCGCGATGATGCGGTCGTAGGCAGCACGCGGCGCATACCCGAAGACGCCATCGGCATGAACGACTTGCACGCGGCTCATCCCGGCGCGTTGCAAATTATCTTGTGCTTCATCCGCTTGGTCTTTGTCAATTTCGATTGACGTCACGCGGCCATTCTCGCCGACGATGTGCTGCATGATGGCGGCGTTGTACCCCGTCCCCGCGCCGATTTCGAGCACATTATGACCGGGTTGCAAGCGCAGTTGTTGCAACATCAGCAGCATCATACTCGGTTGACTCGATGAGCTGATGACCGAGCCTATATCATCGCGGCGGACAGCAATCGCGTCATCGGTATAGGCGCGTTCGGGGTCGATACCGGGCAAAAAGATATGGCGCGGCACCTCACGAAAGGCGGCCTCAAGACGCGGGTCGTTCAAGCCGCCCTGTTGTTTGAGTGTATCGATCAATTCTTGTGCCAATCGTGCAGTCTCTTCGTCATTCATGCGATGTGGGGTATCCTAATTTGTTTGTGGATTCGTTTGCAGTGCCGCCAGAAGCTAAAAGCCATCCGGCTACCGAAATACCAAGCCTGCTGAAGCAGGCTGTTGG
>RFIA01000157.1 GCA_003695675.1 Chloroflexota bacterium | reverse complement strand
GACCGCTTCGATCTCGGTTTCGACAAAGTTCGCTCGCCCGATGAAGTCGGCGACGAAGCGGGTTTGCGGGTAGCGATAGATTTGACTCGGCACACCGATCTGCTCGATACGCCCAGCATTCATGATGACGATGCGGTCGGAAAGCGCCATCGCCTCAACTTGATCGTGAGTCACATAGACGCTCGTAATATTCAAACGGCGTTGCAATTGCCGGATTTCGCTGCGCATTTGCACGCGCAGCTTGGCGTCGAGATTCGAGAGCGGTTCGTCGAACAACAACACACGCGGTTCGACGACCAGCGCACGCGCCAACGCCACCCGTTGTTGTTGCCCGCCGGAGAGTTGATTCGGCTGCCGGTCGCCCAGCCCCGTCAAGCCGACGAGTTCTAGCACCGCATCGACCTTCTTCTTGATCGTCGCGCCCGACATGCGCCGCACTTTGAGGCCATAGCTGACATTATCAAATACCGACATGTGCGGGAAGAGCGCGTAACTCTGAAAGACCATCGCCATATCGCGCTTGTCCGGCGGTTGATTGGCGATGTTGACGCCATCCAACACGATGCGTCCATCAGTTGGCAATTCAAACCCGGCGACGAGGCGCAGTGTCGTCGTCTTACCACAACCGGACGGCCCCAGCAAGGTGACGAATTCGCCTTCGTTAATCGACAGCGAAACATTGTTGACGGCTTTCACCTCGCCATGACCGTCTCGGTCTACAAATGTCTTGGTGACAGCTTCCAAATCGAGTCTGCCGCTACCTGTTGTCGCAGCCATCAGACCCCTCCTTCAAGCGAACGTTCCGCGCCGGTTGACGACCCAACCGTGAAATACATCACACCAATCGCGCCGAGCACGAGCACAATCAAAATCACACTCAAGGCGAACGCATTGCCAAAGCGCCCGAATTGTACTTCGTTGAGCATTTGCGCCGTCAAAATTTTTGTACGCGGCGTCGTCAAGAACACAATCGCTGAGATGGAGGTCATCGAGCGGGCGAAGGCGTAAATCAACCCAGCTAAATATGCCGGGCGCACAAGCGGCAGTGTGATGCTGCGAAAGGTGCGGATGCTGTTCGCGCCGAGATTAATCGAGGCCTCTTCAATGGCCGGGTCAATTTGCGTCAGCGATGAGACACCGACGCGCAACGCCGCCGGGACACTGCGCACGACATAGACAATCACAATCGCCGCCGCGCCACTGAAGATCGACCGATTGCCAACAAGTTTTGGGAAAATATCGATTTGAGTGTCTGTAAACGGAATCGTGATCGCTGTCGGTGTGTTGAAGGCCAACAAGAAACCGATGCCGAAGACCGTTCCCGGCACCGCTAATCCTAGCATAGCGGCGAAGTCCAACGCGCCACGCCCAAAAAATTGTTTGCGCACGACGAGGAAGGCGATAATCATCCCAATGATACCAGCAATCGGCGTCGCAATCGCGGCGAGTGTCGTCGTGTCGGTAATCGCTTCTGAACCGAGACCGTTGATAACGAAATCAAAATGTTCGAGGGTTAGTGCATTGTTGACACCCGGCACCCTTGTGAAGCCCCCCAATATAATCGTCACATAAATCACGATGATGATGGCGGTGATGGTGATGGTCAAACCCCACAGCGACCATTTGACCAAAGGATGGGTGATCATTTGGGGCGTGCCGGTCGGTTTGCCGGTGACGGAAACAACCGACCGGCGGCTGACCCAATAACGCTGAATGATGAAAATCGTCAATGAAGGTACCAGCAAAACGACGGATAACACCGCCGCCGCCGCGAAATCGTTCAAGCCGATGACTGCGAGATAAACACGCACGGCCAGCACATCGTAATTACCGCCAATCGTCAATGGATTGCCAAGATCGGCGATTGACTCGACGAATATCAGTAGGAATGACCCGGCAAAACCAGGAATGAGCATCGGCAATGTCACCGTGCGGAAGACACGCCATTTACTCGCGCCGAGATCGGTTGCGGCTTCATCGAGCGCCGGGTCAAGTGCTTGCATCATCCCCTTGAGATTGAGATAAGCGATGGTGAAATACGCCAGAATCAACACCAGCGACAGGCCATCAAGACCGTATATGTCGTTGCCCGGTGTGATGACACGCGAGTTGAAAATGCCTTTTGTGATACGCCCGTTGCGCCCAATGAGGAACAACACCGCACTCGCCACAGCAAAGGGCGGTGAGATGATCGGAAACAGCGCGACGAGGTGCATCAGTCGCTTGAAGGGCACATCCAACTTGACCTGCACAAAGGCGAACAAAAAGCCGAGCAAGGTGCCACCCGTGGCGACCGTCAACCCCATGACAAGTGTTTGCCGGATGATGGTTTGATAAACACCACCGCCGAGATAACGTCCGAACAATTCACGACCTTCAGCTGTCAGGCTTTCGCTCGTCATTTCGAGAATCGGCCAGACAATCGCGATGAGCACGAAAGCCGTCATCAACAGCAAACCGACAGTCAATGGCTTATCTTGAAAAATGCGCCGGAATTCTAACGCATATCGATTACGGGTGAGTAATGCCATGCAATTACCTCCGTGTAAAAATAAAAATTATTAAACCGCAAAGGACGCAAAGAAAATATTTTGTATGATGCTTACGCAATTCGGAAATTCTGGCAGATCTTTTGTTGGGGCGCGGCACGCCGTGCCCTTACTGTTCGCACACAAGAACCAAAATCGTGGGTCTTTGCGCTCTCTACATCGCTATGGTTCAAGTATTTTTATCATCGAATAACGAACAAAACCCCCGGCAGCAGCACATATACCGGGGGCAAGATATTAAACCATCAGCACACCGAGTGAATCAATTACTCAGTCGGTGTGACGGCGATTTCTTCGTCGAAGCGCTCGGTAATCGCGACACGATTCAAACCGGCGGCGACAAAGTTGTAATCGACCAAATTGACCTCTTCGAGTTTTACCGACAATTCAGGCACGGGCGTGTCCGGGTTGGTCGGGAGTTGCAGCGCATTAACTGTCGCGCCAATGGCTTGAGCTTCCGGTGTCAGCGCCCATTCGTACCACACGCGTGCGGCATTCGGTTCAGGCCCGCCTTTGATGATGCCCATACCGCCGATTTCCCAACCGGTGCCTTCTTCGGGGAAGGTGTTGACGAGAATGTCCGCAAAGCCTTCTTGTTGCAACTTCACACAATCGTGCGAGAAGATGATACCGACAGCGACTTCACCATTGCCAGCCATACGACCGGGTGCAGAACCGGAGCGGGTATATTGGAGAATGTTGTTGTTCAACTCTTTGTAATAATCAAACGCGGCATCAATCGCAGCCTGAGTCGGGAAGCCGTTTTCGTCATAACCCGCACCTGCTTCTTCGGCTTCGAGGCGGTCGGCAGCGAGGGTGACATTCGTCCAAAAAGCAGTGAATGATGTCCCCGATGTGGCCGGATGCGCAACCGCGATATTTTGTGCGAGCGCCGGGTTGAGCAAATCTTGCCACGATGTTGGTGGGTCTACACCGAGTTCCTCAAGCAATTCGACATTCGAGCAGAAACCGAGAGCGCCGACATACACACCCGTCCAACTGCCATCTTCAGAGCGATATTGTTCAGGAATGATGACGGCGTCAGTCGTGAATTCTTCCAACAAACCTTCTTCGTTGGCGGCGATAAAAGCGTCCGCCGGGCCACCCCACCATACCGAGAATTCGGGGTCGTCAGCACCGGCACGAACACGCGCCAATGATTCACCGGACGACAAGCGCACAAAGTCGGTCTCGATGCCGGTTTCTTCTTCAAAGGCTTGCGTCATCGCCACACACCAGTCGTCTTGTGGTGTACACAACACAGTCAGTGTGTCTTCGACTTCGCCGTCTTGAGCTTGCACCGGCGCAAAAACGGAAATAGCCAACAACAGTAATCCGAGCACAATCAAAAATCGTTTAGTCATCTTAAAATCTCCTAATAGTTTGTCGATTTTCACCGCCATATATATCGTGGCGGCATCTTACCGGCGATTATAATTCAAGTTTAAGGATTTCACAATAATTCCTTAAAATTGGCTTAAAGTCTATCCCGCATGAAGCGGTATCGTTATCGTGACGGTCGTGCCTTGCCCGGCTGACGATTCAATGTTGACCGCCCCGTGATGCAATTGCGCCCGATGTTGCAAATTGCGCAGTCCGAGACCGTCTTGTATCGCAGCAGCATCG
>RFIA01000156.1 GCA_003695675.1 Chloroflexota bacterium | reverse complement strand
ACAATCGTGCTCAGATGTGGCGACGGCAGCCACACCGTAAACGTCGTCCCCTTGCCATGCCCTTCGCTGTAGACGTTAATCGTCCCGCCGTGCGCGTGGACAATCTCGCGCGTGATGGCGAGTCCGAGTCCCGTGCCGCGCTTTGGGCCGCGTGCCTTATCGACCTGATAAAAACGCTCGAAGATGCGCGGCAAATCTTCCGGCGGGATGCCGACACCGGTGTCGCGCACGACGACCTCAACACCCCCATTCGCCACTTGCGCGATAATTTGCACGCGCCCGCCGTCCGGCGTGTATTTGATGGCGTTGCTGATGAGATTCGTCAACACTTGATCGAGTCGGTCGCCATCACCGGCAATTTCGGGCATAGGATTGGCCTGCACATCGAGCGCAATGTGCTTTTCGTGCGCCATAATCGCCAAGCGCTGCGCGACCGCCGCCGTCAATTGCCCCATATCAATCGGCTCGGTCTGCATCGACAAACGCCCTGCTTCGAGTCGAGTCAAGTCGGTGAGTTGGACGACCATGCGGTTGAGGCGTCCGGCTTCTTCGTGGATGATACGGGCGGCGTGGGTCGGGTCTTTGGCCGCGCCGTCGATGATGGCCTGCGAGTACCCCTGTATCGAAGTCAACGGCGTCTTCAAATCGTGCGAGACATTGGCGATGAAATCTTTTTGTGCTTGTTGCGCGTGCAGCACTTCTTCGCTCATATTGTTGAATGCTTCGGCCACGATTCGCACCTCCGGCGGGCCACTGACCGGCACCCGTTGGTTGTAATGTCCTTCAGCGATAGCAGTCGCCGCGTAGGCGACGCGTTGTAACGGACGCGCAATCCCACGACTGATGAGAATCGCCAATATCACCGCGATGATGAGTCCAACGAGTGCCGATTGCAACAACGGCAGCGCCAACGAATTGCCGAAATCAGACAGCGAATCTTGCAGCGATTGCTTCGGGCGTTGTTCGGCCAGCAAGAAAGCCGTGTCGAACGGTCGTCGTCCAACAACACCGGTGAACAACCATTGATTCCCATCGGCATCGCCGAAGTCGCCGAAGATACGCGATATAGCCGGGACGGTGACGTTGAAGCGCCCGACTTGGACTTGCTGCGCTGTGATGTTCAAGGGCACTTGGCTGCCAACAGGAATCGCGCCTGCGCTGTCGTATAACGAGACATTATTGCGCATCTGAACAATCATCACGCGCACATCGCGCGTCATAGCGAATTCGTCGAGTTGTTCCATGAGTGCGGGCGGGATGCGGCTTTGGTTGGGTTGGCTGTTCGTGCGAATGAAAATCTCGGTCAAGTTCAACCCTTGCGAGATGCCGGTCAAGCGTTGAAATGTCGCTTGCGGTGGGGCGGGGCGGGTATTCAACAAAATCAACAATGCGACCGCAATCGCCATCAACATCGTCGCCATCAACAACAGATACGAGGCCAACAATTGCATCCGTACTGAGAAGCGCATCGTCTAGTCCAATGTCAACTTGTAACCGACACCCCAGACGGTTTCGATTTGCGGTGTCATGCCCTTGAGTTTGTGCCGCAAATGCGCGACATGGACATCGACTGTGCGCGTCTCACCGGCGAAGTCGTAGCCCCACACGATTTCGAGCAGCTTCTCTCGTTTGAAGACGATGTTGCGATTTTCAGCAAGTTTAAGCAACAAATCGAATTCTTTCATGCGCAAATCAATCGGCTTGCCATCGACCGTGACCGTGCGCTGCTGCGGATAAATGGCGAGATTGCCAATCGTCAAGGGTTGGTCGGCAGCAGACGACTCATTGGCAGCAGCAGCCGACCGACTCTCTGCCCGGCGCAGAATCGCTTTGATGCGGGCGACAAGTTCGCGCGGGTTGAAGGGCTTCGTCAGATAATCGTCCGCGCCAAGTTCAAGGCCGACAATTTTGTCGATGTCGTCGTTGCGTGCCGTCAGCATGATAATCGGCACATCGGATTGCGCCCGCACCCGGCGGCACACTTCCCAACCATCCATCTCCGGCAGCATCAAATCGAGCACGACGAGACTCGGCGCGGTATTGAGAATCATATCGAGCGCCGTCACGCCATCGGTCGCGCTTGACGTGTTGTAGCCATCTTGCTCAAGATACATCTTCGCCAAATCAATGATATTTTGTTCATCATCCACAATCAGAATCGTTTCGCTCATGTTCGTATCCATTTATTCTAGCGGCCAATCAAGCGCTTGAGTTTGTCGCGCACCGACATCTTTTCCACTAACGGCGGCTTGACGTCATAATCATCGCGTTCATTGAGTGACCGGCGCGCCAAGTGTGCGATCAAATCCATATCAACACCATCAACTTGTAAGACGCGGACAATATGCGCATCATCCGATTGTGCCAAGGCCAGCAGCAAATGTTCCGGTTGCGCTTGTTCCTGCCCGTCACGATGTGCGACTTTGACGGCGCGTTGTAATAATCTTAAGCTATCTTTCGCCAATGTTGCTTGATTATCCCACGGCTTTTGCGCATCCTGCCGCTTGACGGCGACTTGACGCATCGTTTCGTATTCGACACCGGCCGTATGCAAAATACGTGCGGTCGTCTCGCTGTCGGCGTACAACATGCCTAACACAAGATGTTCGATATGGATTTCGCGATGATGTAATCGAATCGCTTCAGCATGTCCGTGCGAATAAATATGATTTGCTTCGGCGGTCAATTGCTCTGTGATGCGTGCTTCCATTTACGCATCATCCGCCTGCTCGACATGAATTTCGATATTCAAGTCGCCCTCGTGCTCATAGACCTTGCCGGTTTGGTTGGTGAACAGCAATTGCAGCAGCGCCTGCAACATATTCTGCACCTCTTCAATATTGAGCGTCACCTCTGTCTTTACCGTCGTATCGGTCGGATGGGTTACGATCAAGCGCACCTGATGCCCACGCACGTTCGTCGTCGGGAATTGCAACAAAAATTGCGGTGCTGTCGCTTGCATGAGCGCAATGCCTTGCTCCGGCGTGACTGTGCCCGCATCAATCATATCGAGAATTCGATGCTGCTCACCCGGCGCGGGACGAGGTGCTCTGCTCGCTGCAAATGCGGCAGGACGGGGCGCGGGACGTGGGCTGGCAACCGGCGATTCTTGCAACACACGCCGCACCTGCTGTCGGATTTCGTCAGCACCTGTGCCGAGATATTGCAACACCTGATTGGCAACCCCCTCGTTCATGCGCACCAAACCAAGCAGCAAATGCTCTGTGCCGATGTAATGATGCCCCAACCGCCGCGCCTCATCGACGGCAAGCTCGAGCGTCTGCTTCGTCCCGGCAGAGAGGTCGAGCTGCCCTTGTATTTCAGTCGATGGCGCGTCCACCAAATGGCCGATGGCATCTTCAATCTTCTGTGCGGTAATATCTAAAGTCAATAACACACGACTCGCGACGCCACCTTCTTCCCGCGCTAGACCAAGCAGCAAATGCTCGCTGCGAATCGAATCGTGTTCGAGACGTTCGGCGCTCTCTTGCGCGAGGCTCAAGACTCGCCGCGCCCGTTGTGTGAAGCGTTCTATTTTATTCGGCATTTCACGTTCCTCAATAATATTTTTCAATTTGAGTGCCGCCAGACATTGAAATGTCCGGCTACCGAAATACCAAGTCTGCTTCAGCAGACTGTGGCGGTCGTGACATCGATCTGAAGCCATTTGACAGCAATT
>RFIA01000155.1 GCA_003695675.1 Chloroflexota bacterium | reverse complement strand
TAGCCCGCGCTAGTTTTCGGGTCACTGCGCGTCGTCGGGTGGCCTTTGCTTTCAAGAAAATCTTGCACCCGCTCTTGCAATTGATGCGCCGGTTGGCCGACGCGGAATGTTTCAATGGCGACATCAAACGCATCCATGACGTCATCATAGGCTTGTTTGACTTCATCCGGCGCGTGGCCGATGCACCACGTCCGCGTCGTGTCGAAATAATATCCGCCGCCGAATTCCATCGGGAAGCAGTCGAAGACAATCGATTGCCCGACCTTGAGCACGTCTTCATCTTTGCCGCGACTGTGTGGATGACCACTGTCCACACCTTGCGAGAAAATCATCCCCGTGTCTTGCAAACCACGTTCCATCAATTCGCGCCGGACGAACAACTTGACATCGCCGATGGTCAACGGCGTGCCATCGGCCTTGACGACGGCATCGCCCTGAGCGCGATGCGTGCTGATGAAATCCCACGCGAGACCCATGACCTCGCTGCCACGTTTCGCGACTGATTGCAAAATCGCCAACTCAGCGGCATCTTTCGTCAGGAAAGCCTCATCGAATAACGTCACACCCATCTCGCCGACGAATTGATATTCGGCCTGATGGCTGTTGATGCGTTCGACAAGTTCGACAAATAAATTGATCTGTCCCGTGCCATAAATGCCGACCTTTCCGCCCGGCGTATCGAGCGCTTTCAAAGTATTGACCCATAACCCGGCGTAGACTTTGCTGCGGTCGCCTTCAGCTTCTTCGAGCAACTCCGCCCACCCCATGTCATACCACGAATAAACCTGATGACCGCTTTCCGCCGCTTCTTGTGTCTCCATCGGATTCGCGACGATGATCGGCGCGACACCGCGCTTTTTGGCGACAACACCGCCGGTGATGCGGGCGCCATTCGTCATGTAATAACGCTCCGGGTTATAACCCTCATGCCCGACCACAAGAATCGCTTCAAGATCGCGTTTTTCCATCAAGGCATCCATATCTGATTTCATCGAAAATTTTCCTTTTGGCGTGTAATCGATTCTTCGCAGGGCGTATCATACTGCGCCGACCCGACAATGGCCTATAGCCAACGCAGCATTTTCGATGACCAACAAGAGAATGTGGTGTCAGCAGCAGTTGAAGAAATCTTATGCGCCATTTGGGATAAGCAGACTCAATAGGCAGAACATATCCCCATCGTATCTATATCTTTTTTCAGAAGACGTAGTAGTGGTGTAGAAACTGTTCAAAACTTTTGTAACGAAATCGTAATGTTGGAAACTTATCCCAAACCCTGTGTAGATAGCGTATTGATAACCCAATTATTTCCCAGCCGAATTGTTAAATGTTGGAAAAGTGGGAAAAAAGTTTTGAACATCCGCTTGTAGAAAACTTTGCACACTTTGAACATAGCGCCAAGAATACGGCGAAAAATGACGCGGGCCTATTATTATGAACATTACAAAGATGGGGGTTATCTACATACAGAAAAAGTTATGAACAGGTTATGAACATTCTGGAACAAGTGTGCGAGTCTTAAAAACCAAATTACTTGGGATAATTGAAGTTGACTTTGGGTTATATATGGGTAATTTTTGGGATACTGTTGGATTGGTTAGAATTTTTCCCAACCTCATTTGGGATAACGATCTTGCCCCGAAATGAAAGCGGCTAGCCGCATGTTTCCGCCGCGAAGTTGAAGCGATACAATTTGTCCGGTTCGTTGAGGGATGGGCCGATCACCGCGAGGAAGTCGTCCGGCGATGCCCAAAGTTCGTTGCCCAAACCGGCGCCGATGAGAACCGGGGCGCCACTCGCCGCCGCCGCGCCGAGCAATGTGTCGATTTGTGTGCCCGTTGCGCTAATCGCAATCGTGCCATTGCCGGTCTCAGCGTTGATGTCCCACACGGCGACGCTACCGAGCGGCCCACAGAATATCGCAACCGGTGCGCCGAGCTGTCGCGGGCCGTCGTTGATGCGGCCATCGCCGACGCCGCCGGCAACACAATTGTTGAGCGCGACGACCATTTCTTCGATATTCAACGGGGTGCCGTCAAGACGTTGCAACGCCTCAACATCAGACAGCAGATTGAAACCTTCCACAAGTTCAATTCGATGATCTTTCACGGGGTCAATCACCGTCAGTGTCGGTTCCATGTCGTTTTCATATAACAAGCATAACAACGGCGAATCTTCTGCCTCTGCTTCATCTTCCTGTGCTAGCACAACACCGGTGCTTATCAACAACGCGAAGCCGAGAACGACGGATACCAAGACATATTTCAAGTGTGGATACAGCTTCAAGTTGCTACTCCTCATCGAAAATTGCGTGTGATGCCAATATTGTTACAGCTACAATCATACCACCAATTGATGGTTACACAACTTGAGAAGCGGCTAGCTTCTTTGTGCTGTTGCGTCGAATCGTTTTGTTGATCTGCCCGCAAACACGCCCCGCAACTAGGCGCACAACCTATGCGTATAACAATAATGACACATCGCCCCACTCCCCGCAAAATTGGGGGACTGCTCTGGACGTTATCATCAGAGAATCTTAAGATAAAAGGGTGTACAATAGTAAAGCTATTAAAGATGACGCTTAAGGAGCATTTAGAATGGCACCATGGTGGGGAACACGGGAACGTGTCTCTGCACGGTTACGGTTGGAAGTCGAAGCGATGCGGGCGACATTTGGCAACACATTCAAACTCGCTGTGCCGCGCAACGGCATTTTGTATTGGGAAGGGACTGTCGAAATCAATCTCTCTTCGCTTGACGACCCATTCCATCGCTTGCGCATCACCTACCCAAAAGAGTATCCCAATCGCCCGGCAGAGGCTTACGTCATCAGCCCGAAAGTTTATAGCCAAAAGCACCAATATGAAGATGGGCAATTGTGCTTGTTCAACCCCAAAGATGGCGTCCAATATGGCTGGAATCCGGCGCGTTCAACTGCGGTGACCGTCGCCGGCTGGGCCGTGCAGTGGTTGTATGCCTATTATACATGGCGTGTGACGCATGAGTGGCCCGGTATCGAAGAACGTGTTGACCCGAAGACACCCCTCCCGCGCAATCGCTGGAGGTGACTGAATTGAGAAGGTGGTTACGCTTGAGCACTCAAACATCTGTGATTCCGAATCTTGTTGTCTCGCAGCGTGTGATTGACAAAATGGCGAATGCGGCGCGGCGTTATATGTTGGACGAGACCGGCGAGGCGATGGTCGGCCTGCGTGTGCCCGGCACGAATACCAACGGCATACCGACGCTGTATGTGTTGGACACGATTTCGCCGGACGAAAGCGCGATCCGCCAAGCGCATACATTTCAGCAAGGCGACGACCGGCAAGACGAAATTATTTGGTGGTTGCAATCGAATTGGGAAATCTATCGCCAACTGCGGCGCGACAGTTATGGCAGCGCGATGCAAGCCAAATGGGACGTGCCGCTGCGTTATCTCGGCGACTGGCACAAGCAGCCCGGTTATATGATTGCGCCGAGCGGCGGCGATTTGATGACCGCGTTGGATTGGATTGATGATGAGACGCACGACATGGAATTTTTGTTGGCGCCGATTGTGACGCTTGGGCATCCGGCGACGACGATGCAGCCGATGAGCAATACCAACTTTGTCACCGTGCCGCACACCGACGGCACGAACACACGCATCGACTTCTGGTATATCGACAGCGACAGGCGGCACTTCGTGCCGGTTGTGCCGACGATTTACCCGACCGACCAACTGCCCGGACTGCCGGAGTACCCATGGCATCTGGCGCAGGTTGACCGTTTTGAAGCAGAATATGGCCGACTCGAAAATGATGGTTTGTTGTTGTCGCTCGTTTTATACAACGCCATCGAGAAGCCGCCGCTCGAAGTGTGCTTGATGGTCTTGCGGATGAATGCGCCGAAAGCCTTGCTCATCATCACGCCATGGAATTATCCTGAGAAAGCGCCGTCGGCACGAGTCGCGCCGGTGTTGGCGTTCGATGCTGACTCGAATATGTACGATGTCTTCGAGGCGTTATGGGAACAGTCTGAAGCGGTGGAAGACCCGCCCGGCTGGTCGTGGTCACCGGAGAAATATCTGATCGATTATGTTCATGCGCTCGAAGATCATCTTGGTATCCGTCCCCCATCTGTTGATTCCGAAACGGCAGCCGCGCCTGCCGATGACGCATCCGACGATGCGATTGATGATACCCTTAAAGAGGATGAAAAAATGTTTGAAGACAAAGACCCAAAAGATAAAGAACATCATGAAGATGATGAAGAGAATGCCGAGCAGCTCGCGTCGCACATGAAGAATATTTCAGATGTCACGACCGAGATTCTCCAACAAAGCGATGTCGACAAAGCGCTTGAAGCATATCGTCAAGTGCATGAAGTTCCGACCCTCGCCACGAGCGATGAAGAGGATGATGAGGAGTCCACATCGTGAGTTGGGATCGTGTTGAGCGCTTATTGGGCGGGGGCAATCTCGAACGGCTGTCGCACAAGCGCGTCGCGATTGTCGGGCTTGGTTCGGGCGGTGGTTATGTCGCGCTGACGTTGGCGATGAGCGGTGTTGGCAAATTTGTGCTCGTTGATGATGACGACCTCGAGGAGAGCAACATCGTGCGCCATGTCGCCGACCGGCGTTATCTTGGGATGAATAAAGCGCAAGCTGTCGCCGAGTTGATTCGAC
>RFIA01000154.1 GCA_003695675.1 Chloroflexota bacterium | reverse complement strand
CCAGATGTTCAAACATCCGGCTACCGGAATACCAAACCCACTAAAGGGGTTATTGGGGGTGTGTATTCGATCAAATGCAGTACCCTTCAGGGTACTTGGCTTTATGGTAGCCGGAAACCGCTATGTCTACATGCGGAGAATTTATTCTCTGGTTGCCTCGTGATTTCTGAACTGCGTAAGTCCTGTAAATATAGGACTTACGCAGCAGGGACACGGCATAGCGCGCCGCTGTATGAGCGATACTCTGTCGCAGCAATTCAGGGGCGGGCTGTCGTTGACTTCAAACGTTCGCAAACTTGTTCGACAAATTCGGTCGTCGAAACAGCATTCTTGTGCGCAATGTCTCGGGTATAGATGCCCGCGTCTAATGTGGCATAAATCGCTTGCTCGATACGATTGGCTGCTTCGGGCAAATGCCAATGATGCCGCAACAACATCGCCACGCTGAGAATCGTCGCGGTTGGGTTGGCGATTCGCTTCCCGGCAATATCCGGTGCGCTGCCGTGAACTGGCTCCGCAATCGCTGCGCCGTCGCCGACGCTCAATGATGGGATCAAGCCAAGCCCTCCACCCCACGCCGCAGCCATATCCGACAAAATATCGCCGTACAAATTCGATGTCACAATGACATCGAAGCGTGCCGGGTCTTTGACCATCCAATAGGCGGCTGTGTCAACGAGCAATTCGTCGGTGGTTATTTCAGGGAATTCACTCGCGACTTCCAACACGACCCGCCTGAAGAGACCGTCCGATTGTTGCAGCACATTAGCTTTGTGAACGATAGTGATTTTTTGACGATGCGTTTGTGTCGCCAATTGATAAGCACGTCTTGCTACTCGTTCACTCGCTTCGCGGGTGATAACTTTTTGTGTGATACCGGTGCGACCTTCATCCTCGGTATGTTCCTGCCCGGCGTAAAGGTCTTCGGTGTTTTCGCGCACGATGACCAAATCAATGCCTTCACGCGCTGTCGGCACCGGGAGATATTGAATCGGGCGCAAATTAGCGTAAGCGCCTAGCTCACGTCTTAGACGTACAATTGGCGAGAAATAGCCATTGACCGGATAAGATGGGGATTGCACCGCGCCGAATAAAACCGCACCGCACGCACGCACGAGGTCTATCGTTTCCTGTGGTAGTGGAGTGCCGTGCTGTTCAAAATAATCCCAACCGGCGACAGCATGTTTAATCGTTATCTCGGGTACGACAATATTCAACACCTGTACAGCCGCCGGAATCACCTCATGGCCGATTCCGTCACCTTCAATGACACACAGTTCCACGCCATACTCCTTTTATCGACACAATCGAACAACGCATATATTGCAACAGCGCAAGAGATTAGATGTTGAATAATTGAAAAACCGCTCGAAAAAATTATTTTGAGGCGAAAAATCTATTTGCGGTGTGTCTGTCGGAGCATAACGAAAATTTATTCTTGTACAAATTGTATCACAAGATGCGAAACCGAACGAATCAGACATGGATGAGAGATTTTGCAAAACGAACAGCTTTCGCGGTAGGCCACACCGTCACTCGCGCACCGGCAAAATTTCGACATCACATTCAATGTCCACCAAAAATGCTGCGATCCACGCTTCCTCATCGTTGATGCGAACGTTAAGCCAATCGCCATCTGCATTGATGCCAAGCACAGCGATCACTGTTCCCTCACTGGCTGACCCGATAATTTCTTGGTCAACCCCACCACCGGCGCGGATGAAAGCGTCATCGTTGAGTGTGCCGCCACAATCAAACACGACAATATCTTCAAGCGAGTTGACACTGACGGGAAAATCCATCTGCACCTGCGTGACGATGCCCAACGGTAAGCCATTCGCAGCTTGATGAGGCACGGCGCCATACAGACTACCATCGGCATGATAGATGACTTCGACCCACAATAACGGAATTTCGTCGGCTTGCAAATCAAGGGGGCAGAAGTTGAGATTGCGTTCAAACGTCGCGCTGCCGCGTAGGTCAGTCACAAACGCATTCGGCACACCGCCGAGCGCACGCGCCATCGGTTGAGAGTCGGGCACATCGAAGTAACCCCACACGCTATACACACTCGTCGGGATTAAATTGACGAATGTCATCGAGACGAGGGGGGCGTCTCTCGTACAATCAATCGTCAATTGACCGGAAGCTCGCAGCCATTGCCGTAGCAAAATATCGCCATTGCTCACAACCGCCGCGATGTCGGTTTGGCCGACGTCATCTAAACTCGATAGCGGGGCACGCTCACCGGCAGGATTAATCATCATCGGTACGTCGCGCAAGGGAATGTTCACCAATGTGAAATCGGGCGCAACGGGTAAATCATGCAGCACCGTCGTCGCGAGTACGGCGTCATCCGGCGTGTCGGGTGTGAGCGGCAAGTCAATATTGCCGTTCGGGTTAATCATACCGACGGTCGGCACACTGAATGCGCCTTCACCGAGATCGAGCACCGGCTGACCGAGTCGGTTATTGATGCCGGTGGTCGCAATCCCTCGTGAGGTGAATAACAGGTTAGCATCATCCTGCGCCATCACCGGGACGGCGCTCAAAATCAAGAGCAGAACGAATACGACAAATGTTGTTGCTTTCATCGGTTGTATTCCTTGCAGAGGTGCGGAGACGCAGGGAACGCAGAGAAAACGGATCATCTTCTTTGCGCCCTTTGCGCTTTTGCGGTTTAATATCTTTTCACTAAAAGTGTAATGCGGAATGCGACGGCGTGCAAATAATCATCGGCGGAGAAAGCGCTCTACGGTGCATTTGACGACAAACCCGTCTCATAGAATACTCAGCAAGTTGGTTATAATAGAAGACAAATGCTGATGATGACTTGAAAGGATTTTGTTTTCGATGGTCACAGTTGAACTCGATGATGTCACGCTGCGTAATCTTGAGCAAGCGCATATCGTACAGGGTCGGCCACAGCACGATTACCGCGTGCCCTATCGCAACATCGCGCACGTGCTCTCGCTGCACGCCAAGACGAACGGCGGCAAAATCTTCTTGATTCATTATGACAAAGACGGCAATCGCGAAGAATTGAGTTATGCGGAGTTCAATGCACGGGTGCATCAAGTCGCGAATTTTTTGCACGACGATCTCGGCGTACAGCGCGGCGACCGTGTAGCGACAATTGCCTACAATCACAGCGACACGGTGCTGATTTATTTCGCATGTTGGGTGATTGGCGCGACCGTCGCGCCGCAAAATATCGCCGAAGATGACCGACGTATCGCCTTCATTCTGCGCAATAGCGAGGCCGTTATCTGCCTCGTGCGAGATGAATATCTCGAACGGGCGGAGCGCATCATCCACAATCCAAATAACGAAGACGAACTCGGTGCGCCGAACATCCGCGAGATTATACAAGTCGGCGGCAAACCCAACGACCGTTACCCGCATTTTCACGAGATGGTCAAGAACAAGCCGACGAGTTATCTCGGTGATGATGCGGGCGTCAAATCGTCGGATGTCAGCATGTTGCCGCCGACCGAGAACACCCCATCGCTTGAAGACGAAGCGCTGTTGGTCTACACAAGCGGCACGACCGGCGCACCGAAAGGCGTCGTTCTCAAGCAATACAACCTGTTGATTGACGCAAAAGGCATCGCTGAATGGCAGGCCATCACCGGGAATCAACGCATGATGTGTGTGCTGCCGATTCATCACGTCAACGGCATTGTCGTCACATTGATGACGCCGATGCTTGTTGGTGGTTCGACGGTGCTCAATCGTGCCTTTTCGTCAAAGGCATTTTGGACACGAGTCGCGAAAGAACGTGTCAATATCGTCAGTGTCGTGCCAACGTTGTTACAATTTTTGCTCGAATATGCCGATGAACGTGAGGCCGCCGGAGACACGATTTTTGGCGATGGTCTGTCGCAACGGGCGTTGACGCGCTTCCGCCATTTCATCTGTGGCGCGGGCACACTCGCGATGACACTCGCCCGCGATTTTGAGAATCGCTTCGGCTTCCCGATCTTGCACGGTTATGGCTTGAGCGAATCGACATGCTATAGTTGCTTCTTGCCGATTGATTTGTCGTGGGAAGAACATCAAAAGTGGATGCTCGATTACGGTTATCCGAGCATCGGTTGCCCGATTGAACCAAACGAGATGGCGATTTTCTCCGCCGATGGCAGTGGTCAACAACTCGGACCCGGCGAACGCGGCGAGATTTGCATTCGCGGCCACAACATCATGAAGTATTATTTCAAACGCCCGGACGCCAACCGTGAGACTTTCAAATTCGGTTGGTTTCGCACAGGTGATGAAGGCTTCTATGAAGTCGATGAACGCGGGCGACAATACTTCTTCATCACCGGGCGCATCAAAGAACTCATCAATCGCGGCGGCGTCAAATTCAGCCCATTCGACATCGAGGAGGTACTGCTGGAAATTCCCGGCGTCAAAGTGGGATTGGCGGTCGGCTTCAAAAATGATTATTATGGAGAAGAGGTCGGCGCGTATATCGTGCCAGAAGACGGCGCACAACTCGACACCGAGTCGATTCTTGCGCACTGCCGCGAACGCATGACATTCGAGAAATCGCCGAAAGTCGTCGTCTTCGGTGACGAAATCCCGGTGACATCGACTGGCAAATACAAACGACTCGACCTGCGCGATTTGTTCGCCGAATGGGAGCATACGCAATTTCGGAAGTAACTCGATGCGGGTATTCTCTGCGCCCTCTGTGTCTCTGTGGTTCAATGGCCTTTCGTCTTAGGAGCTTTCGTGTTTTATTTTTCGATGGCGAATAAACATAAACGCTTATTGCAGTTTATCATCCTGAGCCTGATTGTTTTTGCGGTGTTTAGCGGTGTTTTGGTCGCAGCGGCACAAGATGATCGCAGACCATTGCCACCATCTTTCCCTAAAATCACGATTAGGGCGACGGAAGAAACAGCACCCGGCGTGTTGTATTTAGCCAATCTACGACGGACAGATACGGATGACGAAACAACCCGTCCCTATTTAATCATCCTCAACAATGATGGCACCCCGGCATTCTTCCGCCCCGCGCCGATGCCACCGGCTTATAATTTCGGGCGGATGCCGAACGGCAATCGTTACGTCTACTCGTTGTTAGATCGCGGTCTCGGACGCGGTGCAGCAATGGATGGTATCTATCATATCCTTGACTCACAAGGCAATATCATCCGCGACATCACCATCATCGGCGAAGGACTCCCCACGCAGATGCACGCCTTTGTCCCGCTCGAAAATGGCAATGTGTTGTTGACATCGCAGCCGACACATACCGAAGACTTGACGGCTTTCGGTGGTGACGCCGAAGCGATTGTCGTTGAAACCATCATTCAAGAGATTGACCCGGACGACAATGTCGTTTTTGAATGGTCAAGCGCCGACCATGTTGAATTGACCGAAACGCGTACACCACGCGAATTGATGTTCGCGCCGCCCGCGCCGGTGGCATATTTTCATGGTAATGGCTTGGCGGTAGACCAAAATGGCGATATTATTATCTCGGCGCGTCGCTTCGACGAACTCATCAAGATTAATCGACAAACCGGCGACATTATTTGGCGCATGGGTGGCCCGGCTTCACAGAACAATGAATTTACATTCATCAATGACCCACGCGGCGGATTTTCTGGTCAACATCATGTGACGGTGCTGCCCAACGGCAATATCTTGTTGTTCGACAACGGTGATTTGAGCGAAGAACGTGTCTCGCGTGCCGTCGAATATGAGATTGATGAAGAAAGTCGCACCGCGACACTCGTCTGGTCATTTGAAGACCCCGCAGGACGGTATACAGGATCGATGGGGTCGGCACAACGTCTTTCAAATGGTAATACATTGATTGGTTGGGGGAATGCCCCTCCGGAAGGCCCGAATGCGATTGAGGTCAACAGCGATGGTGAAATTGTCTTTGAATTGTGGTTGCCACCGTCACAAATGACCTATCGCATCTATCGATATGAGGAGTAGCAGCGATGCACTACATATTACAGCCGCCATAAATCATTTTGAGGATATTTGAGCCGCTATATCGAGAAGCAAGGCATTGATTTTCTTAACGCTTTGCGCATCAAATTAATGATACTTTATTTATATACAACCCAACTGGACATTACAGATACCAATGTCACGACAGATTAACAACACACAACTCATTATGGATACAGGTCGTTCGTGGGACGATTGGTTCAAATTGTTGGACGCAATTGACGGACGAAAGCAATCGCTTCGACAATTAGCCAATCATCTCTCCGACCAATATCATATTCGTTGGCCGGTCGCCGAACAAGTTGCACTCGGTTATCGGCTGCAAACACAAAGCTCCACCACGACCGATACACTGTAACGGTTCTCCTTTTGAAAAGCCGCCCGGTTATGCGCCGGGCGGCGCCTTTGTTGCAGTCCATCTTTTGCAATCAACAGCTTATGCAAGCTATAGCAATATATGCTTTTGTGGTTTTGCCTCTTTGCGTCTTTGCGTTGAATCTTTTTGTTTATCTGCTTGCAAATATGCCACCTGAGTAGTAACTTCGTTAAATTTGAGGCATTGTTCGACAGATACGAAAGGACAATATCATGAAACGAATTGGCTTTTTGCTCAAAGTCAAAAAAGATATGATCGATGAATACAAACGGCATCACGAAAACGTCTGGCCGGAAATGCTCGATGCGTTGCGCAAGCATGGTTGGCACAACTATTCGCTGTTCATGCGAGAAGATGGCTTGCTGTTCGGTTACTTCGAGACAGAACATGATTTTCAAACCGCGTTGGATGGCATGGCGAGCGAAGAAGTCAACGCGAAGTGGCAAGATTTCATGGCACCTTACTTCGAGTCGATTTCAGGGCGTCCCGATGAAAATATGATCGAACTCGAAGAAGTCTTTCATCTTGATTGAGCTTTATGAAAAAAACAACAAAGGCGACCCCACACCAAGAGTCGCCTCTGTCATAATTCAGTACGGTTTCGCATCTTACCTGTAAACTTGTAACCTGTGTGACGACATTACTTCAACTGATTGACCTGTTATCCACCACTTTTAAGCTGTGTACCATACAATGCACCCGCTAATCCTAAAACGAAACCGTAAGCCAAATGCCCAAGCAAGAGAATATTCAAATAGCCGGCTGTTGAACTCATCAAGGGCGCGACAAGTGGCACGAGAACAAAACTCGCCACAAGCCACGATGCAATCCCAAATACGATACCCGCGACAATCCAAAACGGACGAGGCAGGCGCGGCGTAATCATCGCAAAAATGGCGCCTTCTGTCGCCCCGATGAAAATATGGAGCACAGTCCCAACAATAATCGGCAGCGTACCCGTGAAGGCATTCTCCCTGAAGAACACACTCGCAATGGTACGCGGCGCGATGAATAATTCTTCACCGGTCGAGACAATCAACACCGTCACGACTGCAATAACGGCTACAGCGCCGATGAGACCACCGATGATTCCCCCTTGAAGTGATAAGTCACTTTCATAGTTGCTATCGTGCGAATACTCGGCAATCCGTGCCTGTGAACTTTCTTGCATCTCCATCCTCCTTACAACAACATAATCTGCAAATTGTGTGACATTAAGCTGCAATAGCTATATCGCTTCCAGTAAAATTCGATGTATGATGACGATGAAATGTTCAACATCTGACCGATTTGGTTGTGAAAGCTGCATATCGTACAGACGCTCATTCGGCGACATTATTACGCCTATGACAATCCACTCATCAAGTTCTCACGAGTGTGTGCAATTCTGCACAAGTGCGATGTATGCTGGTGACAAAGGCGGCTAAAAATTTTTGCCATTAAACGGCTATAGCACAAATAATAACCATACGGATATTGCTATGACTGATTTGCTGATTCAAAATGCGCGTGTGTTACAAGTTGTCGATGAACAAACGACGATCCTCAACGCACACGACATTCTCATCAAAGGCAATCGTATCGACGCGATTCAAGCAACTGGCGCTGCTAACCCGTCGCACTTCAAACAGGTGATTGCTGCAAACGATATGCTCGCAATGCCGGGACTCATCAATACACATGCACATGTCCCCATGGTGTTGTGGCGCGGCTTGGCTGAAGATGTCAACATCAATACATGGTTCAACGATTATATGTGGCCGCTTGAGCACAATTTGCGGGTCGAAGATGTTTATTGGGGTATGTTGCTTGGTCTCGCTGAGATGATTGAAGCGGGTGTTACATCAGTTGCAGACCATTATTTTCACATGGATGAAGCTGCAAAAGCGGTCGAAAAAGCAGGGACACGCGCTTTGCTCGGCTGGGCTATTTTCGGCAGCGACGGTATCGCACAAATCGAACAAACCGCGGGCTTCATACAACGATGGCAAAATGCGGCTGGCGGGCGCATTCGCACCATGCTCGCACCACACGCGCCGTACACATGCGATGATGATTTTCTACGTGCGTGTGTCGACAAAGCACAACAACTCGGCGTTGGCATCCACATTCATGTCGCCGAAACAAAAGAACAAACGCAGGCAAGTCTCGAAAAGCGCGGTATCACACCCGTGCAGGTACTTCAAGAAACCGGCGTGCTTGATGTCCCAACGATTCTCGCGCACGTCAAAGGCGCGACACCCGACGACATTGCCCTGCTCGCTCAATACGAGACCGGCATCGCCCACGCGCCGAAGACCTACCTCAAGCTAGCTTCTGGATTTGCACCGTTACTTGAATTCCGCGAAGCCGGTATTCCGATTGGCTTAGCAACGGATGGAGCAGTGAGCAATAGCACACTCGACATTTTTGAGTCGATGCGGTTGATGGCGATGACACAAAAAATTCGCACCGGCATCGCCGAGCATTTCGCAATCCCACAGACGCTGCACATCGCCACCCGCGAAAGTGCCCGCGTCTATGGTCAACCGGATGAACTTGGTCATCTCGCGCCGGGAAGACTCGCAGACGTCATTCTCGTCGACATGAGTGGTGTGCATCATCAACCGTTGCACAGCGTCACAGCGAGCTTGGTTTACAACACACAAACGCCCGACGTGAAAACGGTCATCGTCGATGGACAAATCATCATGCGCGACCGTGAATTGCTGACACTCGACAAAGCCGAAATCATCCACGAGGTTACGCAACGCATGGCGCGTCTCGCTTACCGCGACCCACAGCACCGTATTCAAACATATAATCCGTGATGTGCGGCTTGTTCCTATTCGCGGGGTCGTAAGCCAAGTCGTCATGCTACAATGCGGTGGAATCGCGCGCATCGACCCGCGTGAGCAAACGTTCGACATCTGCCGCCTGACGTTGTGTCGCGGCGTGATAATCGAGCGTCATCCATTGACGGTCGCGCAATAGCCATCTGCCATCGACCATCGCATCGCTGACTTGCAAGCCGTTGATGCTATAGACAAGCGCGTCATACACACGATTCGTCGGAAACGGCGACCACCCAATTCCGTTGCGGTCGAGGAGAATCAAGTCGGCTTTTTTGCCCGGTGTCAGGTCGCCGATTTCATCTTGCAAGCCGAGCGCCTGCGCACCGCCCGATGTCGCCATATCGAGGACTTCTCGCGCTGTCAATGCGCTGGGTTGTTTCTCGCGGAAGCTCGTCAATTTGGCGAGTGTGCGCATCTCGCTGAACAAATCGTAATCGTTGTTATTGCACACATTATCTGTGCCGATGGCGATGTTGATACCTGCGTCGCGCATCCCGACGACCGGTGCAGCCTCAGCACCGGCACGCATACACGCACTCGCTGCAATGACCGCCGTGAACTCGTGTGCCGCGAGAATCGGCCAATCATCGGGTGGAATCGTAATCGAATGTGCGGCAATCATTGGGCGGTCGAACATTTGCATGGCCTCAAGTTGCTCAACTGCGCTTGTGCCATATCGCTCTTGACAATAGACATCTTCTTCGCCGGTCGTCGAGAGATGAATGTGCATCCCGGTTTGATATTTTGCGGCGAGAATGCGTTCACGCGCCATCATCTCCGGCGAATTGTCGACAAAAAACGCATGTGGCCCAATCCACCCGCTGAGTTTGTCATTGGGATGCCCGCCGATTTCTTCAAGAAATTGTTCGAGCTGATTGAGTTCCTGCTCACGCGCTGCTGCGTCACCGAGTTCGACGACGCCATAAGCCAACGCCGCTCGCATCCCACTGCGGTCAACGACGGGGATAATCTCGTCCATATAAAAATATTGGTCGGCGAAGGTCGTCGTTCCCGTGCGAATCATCTCAGCACAGGCGACCTCAACCGATGCGGCAATCATGTCTGCTGTCATCGCGAGTTCGAGCACGCGAATCGAGTTGTACCAGCCATCAAGCGTGAACAATGAGACGCCCTCGGCAAGACCACGAAACAATGTCATCGGGGTATGTGTGTGCGCATTGACGAGACCGGGCATGATGAGTTTGCCCACGCAATCGATTGACTCATCCACTGTGTGATTTTCGGGCAACGCAGACACATCCCCTACAGCAGCGATGCGGTCATCTTCAATCAGCACATAACCGCGCTCATAGAGTGTATCGGCTTCGCTGAGACACATCACCATCGCGTCGTGCAGCAATATCGTTGTCAACGTGTCACCCCCGCTAAACGGTTGAGCAAGAATGATTCAAAACGTGCGACATCAACCGCGACGGCGACTTGTGTCCTCGTCTCATCCGGTGATGCGGCCTGCATCCATGTCGCGCCGATGCTATGATGCCCTGCCGTCTCCACAGCGATATGCACCGGCTGCAATGTGACCACATCCGGCATGATGACGCTCGCGACAGCCAATGGATCGTGGGTGTTGGTGTAGCCCTTTTTCTGATAACGCGGATAACGCTCGACCTGCCCGGCGACGGCCTGATGAAAGGCGCTATCGTGCGCTTTGATACGGGCGACACCAGCGCTGTCGATACGAACCTGTGTCGTGATGTCCAATGGAATCAATGTGATTGGCGCACCGGATGCAAACACAATCCGCGCCGCTTCCGGGTCACAGAGGATATTGTGTTCAGCGACAGGCAAATCTAAGCGCGTGATACCGCGTGCAACGCCACCCATAATCGTCAGATGCGCGAGATTTTGCGCGAGGCGTGGTTCTTTTGACATGGCGAGGGCAATGTTCGTCAGCGGTGCAATCGCTATCAGATGAATCTCGCCGGGATTGTCCATCACCCTGCGAATGATGGCGTCCGGCGCGAATTCGTCTGCCGGCGCCAACTTCTCGTCGCCCGACTCAAGGATGCCATCGCCCTCATGCCCGTCCCAATAAATCTCGTCCATTTTGAGCAATGGATCGCCTGCGCCCGTCATCACCGGCACATCATCGACACCGCGCAGTTGCAACAACTTGAGCGCGATCCGCGCCCGCAGCGCGACATCGCCGTAGACACAGGTGACGGCTTCGAGGTTGGCTTCGGGCGAATTGAGCAACAACGCAAGCGCGAGACAATCATCGACGTCGGTGCCGATGTCGGTGTCGAGTATCACACGAATCGTCATCGAATCTCCTGATAAATTTTAAACCGCAAGGACGCAAAGAAAATCTATCTATGTTATAGTCGGCTTATCGTCAATTGTCAAAAAGCAGAGTCATGCCTACATATCTCGAATTCGACCCCAACGACGCGGCCTTCATGCGCAATCCGTATCCGGTGTTGAACGCATTGCGCGAGGAAGCGCCAATTTTCTGGCACGAGGCGACCGGTATGTGGTTCGTCTCGCGTTATGATGATCTGTATACATTGCTGCGAGACCGGCGTCTCGGTCGGCAAATCACACACATCATGCCGCGAGAGGCGTTGGGTTTGCCGCCGCGCAATCCGGACTACGCACCGTTTTATATGTTGAGCGACAATTCGATGTTCGACAAAGAACCGCCTGACCACACACGCATCAAAAATCTCGTGCATAAAGTCTTCACACCGCGTCGAGTAGAGAGTCTGCGCGGGCAGATTCAACAGATTGCGGATGATTTGCTCGATGCGGTCGAGTCGCGAGGCGAGATGGATTTGCTCGAAGATTATGCTGTGCCATTGCCGGTGATGGTCATCGCGGCGTTACTCGGTGTACCGGAAGCCGACCGTCACAAATTACGTCCATGGTCGGCGGACATCGTGCGTATGTTTGAACTCAATCACACCGAGGAAACCGCGCAGCAAGCCGTCCGCGCCGCGCAGGAATTCACCGACTATTTGCGGGCGCTGTCACGACAACGGCGCGATGACCCGCGTGACGATCTCATCAGCGCACTCGCGGCGGTCGAAGATGACGGCGACACGTTGAGCGAAGACGAATTGATTGCGACATGTGTCTTGCTGCTCAACGCCGGGCACGAGGCAACGGTCAATGGCTTCGGCAACGGGATGCTCGCGCTGCTCAATCATCCCGAACAACTTGAGCGCCTCAAAACGCATCCCGAATTACTGCGCACAACCGTCGAAGAGATGCTGCGTTATGATGCGCCGTTGCAATTGTTCCGGCGTTGGGTGCTCGAAGATATGACCTATCGTGGACACGATTTCAAGCTCGGTCAAGAGATCGCCTTTTTATTCGGCGCGGCCAATCGTGACCCGGAAACATTCACCCAACCCAACACCTTCGACATCGCCCGCGACCCGAATCCGCATATCACATTTGGCGTTGGCATTCATTATTGTCTCGGCGCACCACTGGCCCGCATGGAGTTGAACATCAGCTTTGCGACGCTGCTGCGTCGATTACCACATCTTGAACTCATTGAAGAACCGCGCTTCAAACCGTCATTCGTCCTGCGCGGTCTTGAAGCATTCCATGTGTGCTTTTGAACAATCAACAGAGACGGCATCCACTGCAAAATGCTGTCAGAATCGTCGAATCGCTGTACACTATTCTCATGCGATTATTTCTATTTCTGGGGCTGATGACAGGCGTCATTAGCGCGATGCTCATAGCAGTGGCGCTGGTGTTCGCGCACGTTATGCCCGGCGATTCGATTGCGTTCACATCGGGTCGCACGGGCGACAACGATATTTATGTGCGCGACTTGACGACCGGTATCACGCGCAACTTGACGCACTTTCCCGGTCTCGACAACAACCCGGTGTGGTCGCCGGACGGTCGCTTCATCGCTTTCATGACCACTCGTGATCTCAACAGTGAAATTTATCTCGTCGATGTCGCCGGGCATGAGCAACGCAATTTGTCGCGCAATCCGACCGACGACACACTGCCAGTATGGTCGCCAAACGGCGAGTGGATTGCGTATACTTCGATTGATAGCGGTGCGACCGAGATTTTCATCTTGAATGTACATGATGGTACGCGCCGCAACATCTCGAATCATCCCGCGCCCGACAGCATGCCATCGTGGTCGCCCGACGGTCGATTGCTGGCATTTGTCTCATCGCGTGACGGTGACAACAATGATATTTTCGTCGCCGATGTTGCAAGTGGCGCGTTGGTGAATGTGACGCACTCGCCCGGCCACGATTTTGAACCACAATGGTCGCCGGATGGGACGCAGATTGCCTTCTGGTCATCGCGCAATGGGAACGCAGATGTCTATGTGATGGACGCGGTCGGCACGAATTTGCGCAATCTGTCGCAGCATCCCGCCGATGATGTGCGCCCGATTTGGTCGCCGGATGGTCGTTGGTTGGCGTTTGAGTCGTCACGCGATGGCAACAGCGAGATTTATATCGTCAATGTGGCGACGGGCGCGTTACGCAATCTCTCGCAAAATCTCGCGAGAGAGCAAGACCCGCGTTGGGCTGATGATAGCCGACATCTCGTCTTCTGGTCGGTGCGTGACGGCAACGCCGAGATTTATCGCGCTGACATCGAAAGCGGCGAGCTTGTCAAAATCACCAATCATCCCGACTCCGATTACGACCCGGTGTTGTATCCGTGAGGGAGTGGTGTCATCCATATCGTGTAGCGATACCGCACAAAAAATGAAAATGACGGGAGCAGAGCGTATTCTGCTCCAAGGAAAGGGTATCATGAATAGACAACATCAACCAAAATCGCAACAAGCGAAACCGCCACAAAAATCACGCACGCCTGATGCGCCTCAGCAAACCCTCGACCATCCGCGCCTCAACCCTGACCTCACCGTGACGCCCGACAACATCCTGTATCTACAACGCACGATTGGCAATCGGGCGGTTCAACAATTGCTGAAACAACAACGCCCGGT
>RFIA01000153.1 GCA_003695675.1 Chloroflexota bacterium | reverse complement strand
CGAATACACACCCCCAATAACCCCTTTAGTGGGTTTGGTATTCCGGTAGCCGGATGTTTGAACATCTGGCGGCACGGTGCGAGATACCCGATTGCGTAAATCCTATATTTAATAGGGCAAGTGCTCACCTTCTTCGGGATACACATCGTCTTCATGCTGTGGATGTTCATCCGCTTCATCGGGTTTGTTTTTCTCGGCTGCTTCTGCCCGCCAACTGTCGATGAAGATTAAAATGACACCCAAGACAATCGCGTGGTCGGCAATGTTGGACACATTCGAGATGACATTCGGAATCTGATAATGGATGAAATCGACGACGAAGCCATAATTGATGCGGTCAATCGCGTTGCCGAGTGCGCCTCCGATAATCAAGCCGGAAGCGAGACGTTGTGTCCGCCCATCCGCTTCAATACGCGGGTAGTAATAAAGCATGAAACCGGTGACGACAATCGCAATGACGAGAAATAAGTCCCCGGCTTCGGGGAGCAGACCAAACGATGCGCCTCTGTTATGACTGCGCGTGACCTGAAACAATGGACTGAGCGCAGGAATTAAGTCATGTGTTTCCCCATTTCGTAAATTGGCGACGATCACGCGCTTTGTGATTTGGTCGATTGCGAGTACGATTCCAACAACGACACCTAAAAAAATCCACCGATGTTTTGTCTGACTCATGCTCACCCTCAACAGGTACAGTCGTTTACTCAGCGCACGATTGTACCATGAGTCGGCATACAATTAGACCGCGCACCTTATTTTTTGGCGGCCAAAGGGGGGGGGTCTGCCGCCATAAACGTTATGTGTGCGCAGCGCAGGTTAAAGCAATGACAATTGCGTCGGGGGACGCTTGCCATTCAGCAAAATGTAGGGTGCGGATTTTTCGGGAGCGCGGATGCCGATTTGCCGCAATTGACCGATGTCGCTGATGCTGCCGGTGCGTCGCGCCCGCAATAGCCTATCGGCGCTGCGCGGGCCGATACCGGGTATGCGCAACAGCTCGTGACGCTCGGCCTGCATGATGTCGATGGGGTTATGCAGCAGATGCTGTTCGGCCCACGCTTGTTTTGGATCTATATCGAGCCGCAGATTGCCGTGTTGCTCGAATGGCAACTCTTCCACATCCCAACCATAATCGCGCAGCAAAAAACTTGATTGATACAAACGAAATTCACGCATTGGGTCGGTCGCCGTCAGATGCTCGAATGGCGTATGCGCCACCGGGCTGAAGGCCGAATAATACGCCCGCGCGAGACCGATTTGTCGGTAAAGATTGTCGCTCATCGACAGCAACTCGAGGTCGGTGTCGCCGACTGCGCCGACGACAAATTGTGTCACCGTTGACGCGAGCCGCAGATGGGCGTTGTCGCGGCGGATTTGCTGCGCCCATTGCAGGCGGGTCAGCAATTCGTCGGCAAAATCTTTCTTCGGCGCGAGTGCGTGCAAGCGTTGCTGCGTCGGCGCTTCGAGATTGATTGACACGCGGTCGGCGAGTTGCATGGCGCGGAACAGTTGGTCATACTCCGCGCCGGGCATGATTTTAAGATGGATGTAGCCGCGATACTGGTATTTATTGCGGATGATGTCCACGGTGTCGAGGATTTTGTCCTGCGAAGTCACACCACCTTTGATGATGCCGGACGAGAGAAACAAACCATCCACCACGCCACTGCGTTGCATGGCGTCAAAAGTCGTCGCGAGTTCGTCGGGGGTGAACGTCATGCGGCGTGTTTTGCCACGCCCGGCGCGGAACGGACAATAGAAGCAATCTTTCTCGCAAGCCGTCGTCACCATCGTTTTCAGCACTGGTTTCGCGCCTTTTGGCGTACTCAAATGGGTGATGCACGCCATTTGATTTTGCTGGGGTACACGCGGCTTGCGTTGTCCTTCCTCAATGTGTGGACGGTCTCCGGCAGGTTCAAACAGGGTGACATCCCCCATTTGTGTCAATTTCTGTACAGTGTCGGGTTTTGATCGTATAAGCATGATCTCATTATATGAACATTTGTTCTGGTTGTCAATTCCGTTTTCGTATGAATCCGATTTGTGTTGTCATGCTGCGCGTTTGTCAAAAATGAGAGCGTGCTAGAAATGACTTGACAACGCATTGAAGTCTCGTTATATTTGTTGCGAGCGCAACAATTTCTGTCTGAATTATTGCGGGGTAAACAATGGTTTTTAAGAATGGTTCATCAAATCAGGTTATTTCGCCTCAACAACAATATCGCATGATTCATGATATTTATGTCCTCTTGCAGGATGGCGATTCGCGGGTATTGCGTAAATTTGATCTCACAAGTTCGCAATATGGCCTTTTGATGCTTCTCGACCTCGAAAAGGGGCAACGTCTCGTCGATCTTAGCGAGCGGTTGATGCTCGCCCGCAGCACGATCACCCGCATTGTCGATCAACTTGAAAAACGCGATTTCGTCCGGCGTGTGCCCGACCCCGAAGACCGGCGGGCGCAGCGCGTCATCCTCACCGAATTGGGCGCCGAACGCCGAGAAGAGGCGCATGTCGCGCACGAAGAGTCGTTGCAGCGCCGCTTGAGTATGCTCAGCGATGATGAGCGTCGTCAATTGAGTGGGTTGCTGAGCAAGATGCGCCTCGCTCTTCATGCCGACTTGTCGAGTATAAGCTGACGGTGCAAGCACATTCTTTGTGGCAAATTGTCACCTGTCTGCGACGGGGATTTCTCGTTGCGACTGCTGTTTGTTACTGGTTTTAATCGCGCAAAAAGGGGATGCTTGTAAACGAGTCGACGCAAAACCTCTTGCGTGTTGAAACATCGAATCAATGTCAATAAATATTTTAACTACGGAGGATTTCTCAATATGATTCGGAAATCAAATTTGTTCGTTATAAGTGTAGTCGTCATCCTGAGCATGATGCTAGGATTGGTTTCGGTCGCTGCGCAGGATGACAGCGGTGCTGATCTCGTGATTTGGGCTGATGAGAATGTGGCACCGGTTCTTGATGGTGTGAAAGATTCCTTCGCCGAAGATTTTGGTATCACGGTTGAAATTCAGCAAATTGACTTTGGCAATTTACGGACGCAATTTGCGGTGGCCGCCCCGGCTGGCGAAGGCCCGGACATCCTCATCGGTGCACATGACTGGCTCGGTGAATTTGTCAGCAACGGTCTCGTCCTTCCGGTTGATCTTGGCGACAAAGCCGATCAATTTGTCCAAGTAGGTCTCGATGCGCTGACATTCGATGGTCAATTATATGGGATGCCGTTCCAAACCGAAAATGTCGCGCTCTTCCGCAATGTTGATCTCGTCCCGGAACCGGTGGAAACACTCGACGAAATGATCGAAATTGCCGAACAACTTCAAGCGGAAGGTCTCGTGCAACAAGGCTACGTTTTGCAGCAGGCCGACCCGTTCCACTTCTTCGGTATTCAGACGGCTTTCGGTGGTGGCGTCTTCGGGCAAGATGAAGCGGGCAACTATCTGCCTGATGAACTTCTGATTGACAGCGAAGGTTCGATTGCTGCTGCCGAATGGCTTGACGAACAAGTCAAAGCGGGCAATCTAGTTGGCGGTATCGATGGTGATGCGGCAACCGCGATGTTCGCCGGTGGCGATGCGGCGTTCTTCATCACCGGCCCGTGGAATCTACAAAATTTCCGCGATGCGGGTGTCAATTACGCGATTGATCCGATTCCGGCTGGCGACGCGGGGCCCGGTCGTCCGTTCTCCGGTGTGCGTGGTTTCTTCGTCAGCGCCTTCAGCGATGATCCGTTGCTCGCACAAACCTTCTTGACCGAAGTTGTCGCCACCGACGGAGTGATGTCGCAGATTGTCAGCAATCGCGCTTCGGCCTTCATCCCGACGCTGGAAAATCAAGATGATCCTGATCTTGCCGCCTTCGCTATCGCCGGTGAAAACGCGCTGCCGATGCCCGCTATTCCTGAGATGGGCAATGTGTGGGCTGCGTGGAGCGACGCGATTACACTCGTGTTCAATCAAGACGCGACACCTGAAGAAGCCTTTACCAATGCTGCCGAGCAAATCCGCACGCTGATTGCGGAAGGCAGCGGCGAATAAGCGTTTATATGGCGAAACATTTTTAACAACTCAATGTAAGGGGCGACACCTGCGTCGTCCCTACGATTGGTTATGGTAAGGGCACAGCACGCTGTGCCCCTACATGTGTACAAATAATGCCTATTGGCGCCCTTTACGTCTTGGCGGTTCAATTTCTTTGCAGTTCGGTCGATTCACGCCGATATGTTGCCTAGTTACATTATTTTTTGAAACTGTATGATGATGCTCTGGAGTTCTATCGCGATGGGCACGATAAATAGAACTGCCGGGGGACTTAAAAGACTTTCGGCAATTAATCATATTGCTTCGCAAAATAGCTTCAACCTCATTTTACGATTTGTCGCTCTGGCCGTCATCGATGCGTTCGCATTGTGGTTCGTCATTCGGTTGACACAGGACAAAAATCTTCCGCTTGCGGCCTTGATTGCGGCGACAACCGTCGGCATCAACGCCTTCTATTTGCACCCGCGCATGGGGCCGTTTCGTTGGTTTTCGCCCGGCTTGGCCTTGATGATTTTGATGGTGCTCTACCCGACGTTGTTCACAGTTTATGTCGCCTTCACGAATTGGGGCACGGGCAATTTGCTGTCGAAGACGCAAGTCATCGAACAGCTTGAGTCGCGCTTGTATGCGCCGGAAGGCAGTCAATCATATCAATGGACGGGATTCGTCAACGAAGCCGGTGAATATAAGCTGTGGCTGATTAGCGATGATGGTAGCGAGGCGTTCCTTGCGCGTCCTGGCGAAGCGCTCATCCCCGCCGCTGAAGCGCATGTCGGCGAGCTGGATGCCGATGGTGTCCCGCTCAGCATTGAAGGCTTTGAACGCATCGAACGCAATCAGGTCATCCGGCATATCTCTGCATTGGGCGAGCTGACATTCGGCGACGAAGGCCGCGCCGTACAAGTCACGAATACGACATCTGCCGCCGAACTGCGACCGAAATTCACTTATGACGCCGCCCGCGATGTGATCGTCGATTTAGAGACAGGAAAAGAATTCACGCCAATCGATGGCACATTCACGGCAGATGATGGCGAACAACTGTCGCCCGGTTTTTTCGTCCCCGTCGGATTTCGCAATTTCAATCGTCTTATCAATAGCGCTGCGTTGCGCGGCGCGTTTAGTCAGGTTTTTGTGTGGACGTTCGTTCATGCGATTGGTGCGGTTTTCCTGCAATTTGTCGTCGGGCTTGGCTTGGCGCTCTTGCTCAACGATGCGCAGCTGCCGGGTATGCGCTATTGGCGCACGCTGATTCTAATACCCTACGCCGTGCCGACATTCATCAGCATGATTATTTGGCGCGGCATGTTCGTGCCGGGACAGGGCATCATCTCGACGACATTGACCGACATTTTCGGCTCATCACCGGCGTGGTTTGGCGATGGCACTTGGGCGAAAATCGGCATCCTTATCGTGCAAATGTGGATCGGTTTTCCGTATATGATGTTGATTTCGCTCGGCGCGTTGCAGTCGATACCGTCAGATATTTACGAGGCGGCGAAGGTCGATGGCGCCAACGCGATACAACGCTTCTTTCGGATGACGCTGCCGTTATTGTTGATTACGTTGGGGCCGTTGTTGATTGCGTCGTTCGCCTTCAACTTCAACAACTTCAACATCATTCGCATTTATAATCAGGGCGGCCCGCCGATAGCCGGTGCGCCGATACCCACGGGGCAAACCGACATCCTCATTAGCTATACCTTCCGAGTCGCATTCTCTGATGGCGGCAGCGATTTCGGTTTTGCGAGCACGATTACGATTGTGATTTTCATTGTCGTCGCGTTGGTGACGTTGTTCAACTTCCGCTTCACACGCGCATGGGAGGAGGCTGGCGAGAATGTCTAGTTCAGGTGTTGTACAGACAAATGTGTTAGAAAAAGCACGACGTGAACGGGTCATCGCCCGCCGTAAGCGACGCATTGGGCTGGCGCTGCGCTTTCTCGTGCTCGGCGTCGCGTTGTTCTACGCGCTCTTCCCGGTTGTGTGGATTATGTCGGCAGCGCTCAACCCGGCCAACACAATTGTCAATCAGAAATTAATCCCGGACAACGCCTCATTCGCCAATTTTCAAGTGCTCCTTGAAGATGGCTTCGACTCGAGCGCACTCAATCCATTTTTCATTTGGATGAAGAATTCGATACTTGTCTCCGGTATCACGGCGATATTGTCTGTGTTGGTCAGTGCGTTGAGCGCTTACTCGTTTTCACGCTTTCGTTTTCGCGGGCGACGCGGCATGTTGCTGACGATATTTCTCGTCAATGTCTTCCCAAATTCATTGACGATGGTGGCGTCATTCTTGCTCTTACAACAAGTCGGTCGCTTCATCCCATCGTTCGGTCTCGGCACACACGGCGGGCTGATTCTACTCTATCTCGGCGGCGCGATGGGCATCAACACATGGCTGATGAAAGGCTACTTCGACACGATTCCGCGCGAAATCGATGAGTCGGCGATGATTGATGGCGCATCGCATTGGACGTTGTTCTGGCGCATCTTCTTGCCGCTCACACGCCCGATTATCACCGTCGTCGGCATCATCACCTTCATCTTCACCTACAGCGATTTTCTGTTGGCGTTGGTGGTGCTGCGCGGGCAGCGCGAGGCGTTCACGCTCGCGGTTGGCTTGAATTTTTTCATCAGCGGGCAATTCACCAATCAATGGGGCGTTTTCGCCGCCGGTGCGATTATGGGCGCGATTCCGGTTGTGATATTATTCATGTTGACGCAGGACTTCATCGTCGGCGGGTTGACGCAAGGCGCTGTCAAAGGCTAGGGTCGTCCCTGCGTCCCCGCGTGAAAAGGAATGAAAATGCTGCCGGGCATTGCACGCAATGCCCCAACGGATTTTCGTCGCGGTCTCTTGGCGGTTGAATCTGTTTTAGTTTCATCAGAGGAGCTTCATGGCATGGATTTTATTTTCGGCACCCTAGCGACCGATGAACTCAAAGTGCTCCATCATCGCGCCCTGCGCTATGGCTTGCAACACGGGCATCGCATCACGCCGCGTGACCCGCAACCCGGTGAAGCAGTGACACTGACGGTCACCGTCGGCCCGAATTGCGATGTGGATGCCGTTGTCTGCTATTACACGACCGATGGCAGCGAACCGGTCGGCGAACGCGGCGAAGCTCTGAATGGGCAAGTGCTGCAATTAGAATCTGCCGGTGTCGAATGGGATACGATTACATGGGGCTATCTCGTCAAATGGCAAGGTGTCATCCCCGCGCAACCTGATAGCACCACCGTGCGTTATCGCATCGGTGGTTGGGCGGAGGGACAGCCGGAGATTTTCGCCGATTGGCCACATGTCAAAGACCTGACCGACGCGGCGGCGGGCGCCTTCTTCAGCAAGCAACCGTTGCCCGACTTGAATCATGCGCCGCCTACATACGGCGATACATTCAATTATCATGTCGATACATTTCGCCCGCCCGCATGGGCATACGACGCGATGATCTATCATATTTTTGTGGATCGATTTTATCCTGGCGATGGCAAAGCGTGGTTGCAAACCGACGATCCGAAAGCCTTTTGTGGCGGGACGTTGTGGGGCATTCGTGACCGCATGGCGTACATCGCCGAACTCGGTGTCAATTGTATATGGCTGAGTCCGACGTGCGCGAGTCCGACTGCGCATGGGTATGACGTCGTCGATTATTACAAGACCGAGCCGCGTCTCGGCGGCGATGATGCGTTGCACGCCGTCATCGAAGCGGCGCACAGGCACGATATTCGCGTCATTTTTGATCTCGTCTGCAATCACTCCTCCAACGAGCATCCCTATTTCAAATCGGCGCACAACAATCCGAACAGCCCCCATCGCGCGTGGTATACATTCAATGGCTCGTCGTTGGGGTATCGCGCGTTTTTCAATGTCGCCAATATGCCGCAGATTAATGTTGCGCATCCTGAAGCGCGTGCATGGTTGCTCGATGTAGCACGCTATTGGCTGCGCGAGTTTGAAGTTGATGGCTATCGACTCGACCACGCGCAGGGGCCGGGTCCCGGTTTTTGGTCGGACTTTTTGGCAGTGTGCAAAGACGAAAAGCCCGATAGTTTTTGTTTCGGTGAAATCATCGACGCGCAAGATGTGCAGCAGACGTATGTCGGGCGGCTCGACGGCATACTCGATTTTTATATCGGGGAAGCCTTGCGCAAGACGTATGCTTATGGTGAATGGTCACAAGCCGAGTTTGAGCGTTTCGTCAAACGGCATACGCGGTATACTGCCGATACATTCTTGCAACCGACTTTTCTCGACAATCATGATATGGATCGTTTTTTGTTCATTGCCGGAGGCGACAAAGCCAAATTGCGCCGCGCTGCCGCTACGCAAATGCGCCTACCCGCGCCGCCGGTGATTTATTACGGCACAGAAGTCGGCTTGAGTCAACGCGAAGACACGCAAACCGGCGGGCTTGACGTCAGCCGTTTGCCGATGTTGTGGGGTGACGAGCAAGATACCGATTTGCTGGATTTCTATCGCGACTTGATTCACACGCGGCGCGAAAACACAAAGGTCAACGAGCAATCATGAATGACCATACACTGCCGAAATTTGCCAAACAACGCTACGACAAAGTGCATCAATTGGTGAGCGGGGCGCTCAGTCATGGTGACGCAGGCGGCGCGGGGTATCTGTTGTCGCTGAAGATGGCAGCCGACAATCATTATCGCGTCATTTTCAGTGGCGCGTATTTCAACCTCAGCGACGAACATCCGCAACCGACGAAATCGCAATGGAACAACCTCAAGAAGCGCCTCAAACGCCGCGAACCACGCCTGTTCATCTTCAAGGAATATGGCGAAATCGAATGCCCGAAGAAGCACGCTGTGTCACAAAAGTGTTTCTACATCGACATCGGCTACTTCGCTGAGTGAGTATTGCGGTACAATCAACTCAGGACTTACGCAGTTCAGAAATCACGGGGCAACCAGAGAATAAATTCTCCGGCTGCCACAAAACCAAGTACCCTGAAGGGTACTGCATTTGATCGAATACACACCCCCAATAACCCCTTTAGTGGGTTTGGTATTCCGGTAGCCGGATGTTTGAACATCTGG
>RFIA01000152.1 GCA_003695675.1 Chloroflexota bacterium | reverse complement strand
TGTGGCGGTGTCTCGTGCGTAATGTGTGTTATAACATGTTTGATACGCCTGCCCGTAAGTACAGACACCAAAACTGTTCCTTTGTCCGATTGGTCTATGGTATCATTTGCGCTACGATGAACCTGTCTGAATTTGGTGGAATGCAGAATATGCACAGGGAGCACAATGACCTTACAACAAAAATCCATTCATGTCGTCGGTATTGGTGGCACATTGCGCGACGGCTCGACGAGCTTGCGGGCGCTTGAACTCGGCTTGCAAGCGGCTGAGTCCGCCGGGGCGACGACGGAACTTATCGACTTGAATGTGTATCGCTTGCCGATGTACGAACCGGATAGACCGGCAAGCGAATATGACGAGACGACGAAAGCCTATCTCGATATTGTAGCGCGGGCAGACGCGATGTTGTGGAGCACGGCGGCCTATCATGGCACGATAGCCGGTGTGACGAAGAACGCGCTCGATTATCTGGAGCATTTTTCCGGCGGGCCGAATCCGTATTTGAGTAATATCGTCGTCGGCCTCATCGTGACATCTGGCGGGGCACAGGCGATGATGAATACAGTCAACGCCATGGTGCATACCGTTCATGCCTTGCGTGGGATCGTCACGCCGTTGAGTGTCCCGATTCCGGGCGCCAAGAAATTGTTCGATGCCAATGGCAGTCTGTCCGACGCTGAGATTGCCGACCGCCTCAACAAACTCGGTGCGCTCGTCGTCGAGACGGCGACTCGTCTGCGCACACCCGTCCCCGATGTGACCGGGTTGTGATGCTTCTTAAGCTGAGTAGTTACTCGCCCTCATTGTGACCACCGCGAAATGGACTGTGTTTCAATTTCTTGACCGGCTGGCCGCGCCGCGTCACAAAATGGTCGAGGTCGCGGGCGATGCTTGTCTTGGGGAAGATAGCGCGGGCTTCGTCGCGGATGTCGCGCTCACGATAACGCCGCGAGACATGCGTCAGAATGAGTGCCTTGACGTGGGTGTCGCGGGCGAAGGCCGCCGCTTGCGCTGCGGTGATGTGCCCGAAATTGTTGGCGACGTCGCGGTCTTCGTCGAGGAATGTGGCTTCTATGATGAGCACATCGGCATCGGCTACCTTGTCTGCAATATCGTCGAGCCGTCCGACATCGCCGATATGCACGAGTTTGACGCCGGGTATCGGGTCGCCGAGCACCATATCGGGCGTGATGACGCGCCCATCGCTCAACGTAATCGTTTCGCCTTTGACGAGTTGACCGCGCTCTGGCCCCGCGGGGATGCCGAGTTCCTCGGCTTTGTCGTTGAGGAAGGGATGATGCGTCGCTTGTTGAAAGATGAAACCGAAATTGCCGCGCCCGCGATGGGTGACGGGGAAGGCTTCGACGGTGAAATCTTTGCCCGTAAGGAACGGGCCGGACTCGCGGTCGAGGTCAACGAGATGCAAATCGATGGGTATCCGGTCGAATTTGAGGACGACGCCGAACAACAAGGCTTCGACACGGTTGAGCGTCTGTGTCCCGCCATAGATGTCGAGTTCTTCGATGTCTTCCCAGCTTGAAAGTGTCGAGACCAAGCCGCCGAGACCGAGGATATGGTCGAGGTGGCCGTGTGTCAACAAAATATGCTTGAGCCGTTTGAAGCCGACTCCACTGCGCAAAATTTGCCGTTGTGTGCCTTCGCCGCAATCAATGAGGAAGCGATGTTCACCGGCCAGAATCATCTGCGCGGGCAAGCCACGATGAATGGACGGCGCGGATGCCGATGTCCCCAAAAAGACAATTTCAAACATCGGTCAGCCTGCCGGTTCCTGCAAGACCTCAATCTGATTGAGGAACAGCCGTGTGCCGCGCGGGTGCATTTCATCGGTTGGCTCGTGGTCGTCATCAAAGATTTCGAGCCGCGTATCGCTGGTATCTTGATAAGCGCCAATCGACAGGTCGTAAATGCCGTCGGGGGTCTCGAATGGCAAATCAATGAATGTGACCTGCACGAAGATGTCATCTTGATGAAGCTGCCCCGGTAGGACGCTGATGGTGTCATTTTGTGCGGCGATTGAGGCCGGGTCTGCGAGGACATGCGTGAACAGGCGCAGGTCGGGCGGGACTTCGCCTTGAACACGCCAGTAGGTGATCGATGTGACGACATCGCCCGGTTTGTAATGGTCAACCGGGTCGGCTTCATAACCAAGCAGGGTGATATTGCCGCCGAATGGCACGGGGAATAGGGCCGTTCCGACGCCGCCCGGCGCTTCGGGCGCATAACCACTCGGCGGCGAATTCCCCGCGATGTCTGCAACTTCTTGCGCGACATCGAGCAAAACCACCGAGTCCGGCGGCATATCGCGGCGTTCAAACCCACTGCGCAACCAACGCTCTTGCAAAACGGGCTGTACTGCGCTCAACGTGTCTTCTTCGGGGAAAATAATTTGATGCAGCGCCCCGCCATTGGCCAAAATCAAACCCGTGCCACAATCGACATAGCGCAGCTCAGCATCCTTGCGATTCATCATCAAACCCATCAGCTCAGTCGCCGTCAACTCGAATGATGTGGTGCGTTCGCCCAACATCAGATGCGAATCGCATACAACCGTCGGCAAATCATCGGCGGTGGTGTCGATATAATGCGCCAGCTTGCCGAGCCGTCCGTTGTAGGCCACTTGCACATCGTCGCGCTCCGCCCAACGAAAGAACAAATCGCGCGATGTCGATAACAGATTGAAGCCGACGAGCACAATCAAACCGGCTGCCAACCCACGACGCAGTAAGGGCTTGTGCCGGGCAAGCTCAAATAACATGCTGATGCCCACCCCGAAAAATAACGCCAACAACGGCAAGATCGGCGCGAAAGCATGGAAATTCGGCGCGTCTGTGCGCAGGAAGGCGCCCGGCAACAGCGTCAGCAACATAATCAACGGCAGCGCATAGCGTGGCCGCCGCCAACGACGCAGCGCGAAGAGGATGCCGACGCCGATGATGAGTGCCGTCAAGGGGTCGAACAAGGGTCTGCCGGGTAGATTGCGCAAGGGACTCGCATCGCCTGAGATGAAGATGCCGCTCAAACTGTCGATGATGGTTTGGCCAACTGCCGCCGGTCTCATGCTGTAGTCGCCGAAGACTCGTCTCGCGCCGCCGAGTTCGGGCAGGCGAATGCTCGAAATGATGTATGGCGTCACGCTGATGATGAAAACCAGAATGGCAAAGTTGGCGTAACTTATCGTGCGCAGCGCCATCGGCTGCCGCGTGACAATCATATACAGGATGAAGATCATGCCCGCCAAGGCCAGCAAAAATGCCGCCGGATGCACATAAAAGCCGATGCCAAGCAGCAGCCCCATCACCGTGAATGAGACGGTGCCCGGCGCGTTGTGGATGCGATGGAAGCGTCGATAAACCGGGAAGGCTTGCGCAAACGAGAATACGATACCGATTGCCAAAAGGGGCAGAATCTGTTCAGGGCTGATGGTGCGCGACAACAAGACAGACACGAAGCCGACACTCAGCAACGCCATCGTGGAAAGCGCCGCCAGCCCCCCAAGCAAGCGCACCACCAACGCATAAGACAACGCCACAGTCAGCACGCCAAGCCAGACCGACACCAAGCGAAAGCCGACTGTCCCCTGCCCGATGATGCTTGTCACTGTGGCGAGTATCGCATGATACAAGCCTTCGCGCCCTTGCCCGTTGAGGTCGTAGAAGACTTCGACACGTCCTTCGCGCATCGTCTCAGCGATGCGAATATCGGTCACTTCGGGGTCACTCAAACCCGGCGGCAGAGTCGTCAGCACAGCTAGACGTAAACCCGCCGCGATGAGGAGCAGCAAAATTGCCAACCAGTATTGCATTCTATTCGACACAACACATCCTCAAAGCGCCGTCGCCCATGCCGTCAGGCCGAGCACAATCATCCCCAATAGGACATTCAACCACGTTAAGCGCACCTCATTCCGATGTAACTGTTCCCATTCTGCTGGGTCATCCTTTCCATGTTTCGCGAGTATCTGTGCGCGTTCCAACGCTGGAAGCAACCAGAATTGTAAAACCAGCCCGACGATAAACATACCGCCAACTGCGACATGCTTCAAGAGAATCACTCGCGACCATGTATTCGTAAATTGTAACGTGCCCTCATAATTCGAGTCGCCAACCGTCTGCACCAAGCCGGTCACAATGAGCACGGCGAGGCTCAAATGGGTGAGCGGCAAAAAGCGTTTTCGCAAACGGGCGAGGAATTCGTACACGTTCGAGTCTGTGCCGAACACACGCTGCGTCTCTGGCCAGACGAGCAACGACATCACGACCAAACCGCCGATCCACACGACAGTCGCGATGAGATGGAAGAAAAAGCTAACCGCAAGCGTGGACTGGGGCAAGGCCTAATGCCTCCGGGCTGTCGGGCGCACGCGCCGGGATAACTGCGTCATCACAATATTTCGCCATATTCGCCAGATCAATATACGCTTGGCGCACGTTGCCGTTCGGTCGAATGATCGACCACCAGAATTGTTCGTCATCTTTTGTCCACAACGGGTCGGCGGCATAAATCGTCGTCATCAACCCGACCCACGGTCGCCAATGGTCAACCGCATATTGATACGCGGCGACGAGATATTGCGCTTGGGTTTGTTCATCGACAGCATACCACGCATACTCAGGATGTTGCTTGTCGGTCGTCCAACCCATTTCGAGGATGGCGACCTGCCGCGCCGCGTCGCCGTTGGCGATCATGATTTTGCGCAAATCTTCGACACGACGAAAAGTGAACCAACGCCCAATGCCATCGCGTTCGGCTTCATCCGGGCCATACCACGGCGCAGAGAATCCCGGTGCGTGCATCCCAACGACATCGATATATTGTGTGAAACCGGCGTCGTACATCGCTTGTAAATAAATATCGTCGCGGTGGGCGGTGGCGTCCATATTGCCTGTCGGCGCGAGACCGGCGCTGATGAGTATCGCCTGTGGGTCGGCAGCACGAATTGCCTCGCTGCACGCCGCGAGTAACGCGACATATTCTACCGCATTTGGGACGCGCCCGCCCCACTCGCGCGACAAATTGGGTTCATTCCAAATTTGATAGGCATCGATGCGCCCGCGATAACGCTCGGCGATGGTGCCACAGTATGTGGCGAAGTCGGCGTAATCATCGGGCGGCGCGTCGGTGAAGTCGACACCTTTCTCGCCCGGTGTGTTGCGCCGCGCCCAATCCGGCGAGTCGCTCAATCGGATGACGAGTTCGAGATCGCGGCGCTCGACTTCAGCGACAATTTCATCGGCGCGTTCAAAATTCCACAAATCGCGTCCCGGTTCGATGTCTTCCCACGCGAAAATTTGCTTGACATGGCTGAACGCCATGCGTTGAATCAAATCGAGATTGATCGCAGCGCGGGTTTCGTCCCACCACAAACCGGCATGAAGCGCATACGTCAATGACGCGAACGGCGCGTCGTCAATCGCGTCGGCTTCAAACGGGTCATCCGGCACGAGGCCGACATTCAACGCCGCGAGAGTCAACAACAGGGCCAGCGTCAATACGCCAACCCTGCTGCCTTGTTGTTTTATGAAAGCCATCAATTACTGCCCGATACGTTCCTGATATTGCAGCTGCCAGTCGCCAAGCGCGTCGAAGACCGGGCGGAAGTTCCAGTCTGGGCCGATGATGGAATAGGGCACATTGTCGTTGCTGCTATCCCAGCCGGCTTGCGGGCCATAATTCAGATTCCACAAGAAAGCCAGCCACACGATGTCCCACTGTTCCATATTGTTGAGGGCTTCAATCGTCCAATCGCGCTGTTCGGCCAAGGTGTTGTCGTTGGCGAATTCAAACCCTTGTGGGAAGCCGTCCATATCTTCCGTCGATGCCCAGCCGAATTCCGTCACACACAACGGTTGGTCACCCCCCGCCAATGCGACTTTGTTGGCATACGTTTGCAATGTGCTGCGGAAGCTCCAACTGTGATGCGGGTTGTCGAACGGCCCGCGAAAAGTTGCCGTCGGGTCGTTTGGGACGTTGTCCCACGTCACACTCGGCCCGATGTTGATGCCGTTGTGATGGGCGCCGACACAATCGGCATAATTCAGCATCCCCGCCGCGATGAGTTGATCCATATAAACGAAATCGTCCCACGCGGCGATGCCGTCGCTGAAGCCCGTCGGCGACAACGCACCACTGATGACGATGATGCCGGGATCAATCGCTTTGACAGTTTGGAAGGTTTCGCGCAATAATTCGACATAATTGGCCGCCGTCAAGCCGCGTGTCGATGTCCATTCGCGGTCGAGATTTTGCTCGTTCCACACTTCAATCGCATGAACCATACCCGGATAACGCTGCAAAATCTGCGCGACAAAATTGGAATAATCTTGCACGTTCTCAGGCGGGCCGTGCCGCGACAAGTCCACACCTTGTTCACGCGCCCAGTCCGGCGCCGTCACAATCGAAAGCATCACATACAAACCGTGATCGGCAGCAGAAGGCAGCACCGTATCCAACAAACCCCAATCGAATTGACCGCGTTCCGGTTCGATGTCTTCCCAACGCACTTGCTGCTTAATCCAATTCATGTGTAGTTGGTCGACGACGGTTGACATCCACACATCTTGATTATCAAAACTTTCTTGCACTTGAATGCCGACCGCGTAGGTGCGGTCATTCACCGGCAGGGTTGTCGGCACGGCGGTTGGATCGACCTGTTGTGCCTGTGCGAGGGCGATAGCCTGCGAGTCGGCTGTCGGCTGCGGCGTTGCCGATGGTCGCAGTGTCGGGACGGGCGTCACAGCTTGGGCGACGGCGGCTGCGTCATCTTTTTCCGGCGTCGCCGTTGGGATAGCGAGGCTGCGCTGCTGCGGCGCATCGACAATCGGATCTTCTTGCAAAACCCCATACGCCGTATAAATTGCAGCGAATGTAATCGCGCCCATCATAGCGGTAATCACCACCCACGCGATGACAAATCCGCGCACCGATTTGCGTTTTCGTCGAGGTTGTATAGCTGCCATTGTGTCTGTTTCTCCTTCTTGCCCTAACGTGCCCCAGCCAGTGCATCGCACGCCGGGCACCCGCCACCGGGTCGGATAATCGCGTACCCCCCTTGCGGGTCGGAACCATAGAGTGTGAAATCAACATTCCAAATAATCATCAAACGCACGCGCCCACTTTGCGACGCGATAGCGGCGGCTTCGGCCAACCACGCGGCCTGCTGCGAGACGGTCACATTCTGCGCCCACGCGAAAAAGTTGGGCAACGGGCCGTAACCCTCCGGCGTCAGATAACCGAGTTCGGTGAAGCAAATCGGTTTCGCGCCGCCGATCAAATTCCAGTATGTATTCAACATCGTCGGGAAGTAGCGTGTGTAATAATTGTCGCGCGGGTCGCCGCTTGTTTGGCTCGGCCCGACGATGCCTTCGTTGTAGTGTGCGCCAAGACAGTCCATCCACTGCAACCCCCCGGCGTCTACCAATTGCCGGATGAAGTTGTCGTCGTTCATCACCCGTCCGGGAAAAGCGGCTTCAGCGCCGGTTGGGGCCGGTGCGCCACTGATGACCATCGTACTCGGGTTGCTGCGTTTAATCGCTTCAAAGGCTTGGCGCAGCATATCGGCATACGCCGCGCCGCTAATCTGACCGGCAGGCCACTCGCGGTCGATGTTCGGCTCGTTCCACACTTCAATCGCATCCGCCCCCATCGACGCCACGCCGCCGAGAAAGCTGGCGAATTGCGCCACGTATCCTTGCCCACCATTGGCCAAATCATTCGGGCTGCCGAGCACGCCGAGCAAAATCTTCATGCCGTTGTTGTGTGCGGCGGCTATCGGCGCGGCCGCGGCGCCCGGGTCCATGCCCGGTGAATAACGCAACTGTACCTTCATCCAATTCATGCCCGCGCGCTGCATCGCGCCGACCGCGCCCGTCCCCGCGCTGGTGACGTGCCCGCCATATTCAAATTGACCGGCGGCGATACTCCCCGCGCCGGGACGCACCGCGATGCCCCCACCCCCGCTAGACGCCGCCACCGCGACTTGTGGCACAGGTGTTGGCGGAATCGGAGTCGCCGTTGGGGTCGGTGTGGCGGTTGGTAGCGGTGTCGGCGTCGGAGTCGGCGCGAGTAGGGCGACGGCGACCCCGTTGCGGGCGCTTTCTGCCCCGCCGCCGACGACGGCGACATTGACGGCGTAATTGCCGTCCGGCGCTTCAATCGTTGTGACCAATTCGTCGGTCAGGCCGGTCATGACTTCGCTGACGATGCCGTCGGCATTTTCGATGCGCCACCGCAGCGCAAGCGCATCGCGATTGGCTGAACTCGGCAATTGCATTTGATAGCCGGCAATCGACCCGAGGACGCCGTCGGCGACACCACGAGCGAGCAAATCATCGAAAGCGACGCCGCCCAACGCAAACGGAATCGTGCGATCCATACGAAAGCGCAGCGCGTCGCCGGTCGTCAACCATACCCGGGCGATGGTGTCGTCGGCCTCGCCAAGAAATTCGATGTACGGCGACATCGTGTTCGCGTCGAAATTGGAACGCGCATTGAAGCCATCGAGTCCGACACGAATCTCTGAGCCGGGTTCGAGGCTGCCGGTCGCGGTCAGATTCGCTTCGAGTGTCACATCGCCGAGCGCCGAGAGCGCTTCGTCGAAACCAATCGATGTGAAGACGCCATCGGCTTCGCGCACCGAGCGCGCCGAGAGACCGAGCAGCACTTTCTCACGGCTGACTTCGCCAACCGCCCAACGCAGCATCGCCTCAACCGGTTGGTCGTCACCGGGTGCGAAATCTTGTGGATTCAAGTCGAGGTTCACTTGCAGATAATCGACATGGCGACCGAGTTCACGCCAATCGTAGGCGCCGGTTTGCCAACCGTCTGCGGTTTGCTGCGCGGCAGGGACGACGACGCCGAGCAACAAGCCTTGATCTTTCATGCTGTTTTGCAATTGGCGCACAAAGTCGGAGAATTGTTCGCGCTGCTCGGCTGCCAAACCGCGATAATCAATGATGATGCCGTCGAAGTTGCCCGCGCCCGCAAATCCGGCAATTTGCCGGGCGTGCTCGGCGCGCGTGGTGGTGTTATTCAAAATGCGCGTCACGGTTTCGGGGTCAATCGCACGCGGGTCGGTGAAGTTGCGAATTGTCGGCATGACGAGATAACCGGCGTTGAGTTCAAAACCCGGCGCGAGGCTGCCGATGAGCGTGCCTGCAAGACTCGGCTGCACGCCAGCCGGCGCGACAATCGTCGCCACCTGCCCCACATCGTCGGTCAACACTTGCGAGGTGTCAATCGATACGAGCACGGTCGCTTGTTGTGGTGCGGCTTGGAAGAGCGCGAGATGACGCGGCACAACGCTGACGTTGGCCGTGATACCACCGGAAGCGTTCAATTGCGACGGCACAAATTCCCACAGACTGCGCTCATCGTCCCATGCGTAAATATCGAGCAAATCCGGGCTGCCAGCATTCGGCGGAATCGCGATGTCGAGCCGCACGTTGTCGGGGGCGGTGCCGGTCGTCTCAATTTCATAGACATTGCTTTGCAGCGCGAGGAAGGGCGGGGCCGCCGCCCGCGCCGCCGGAATCCAGTCGGCGACGCTCGCATCGCCATTCAAAAAATCGCTGATAGGCACTGACTCGAAGGCGACGCCGAAGCCATCGCCGGGTGCGGACTCAGCGACGGCGACCGTCAGCCCGTCGGTGAAGGCGCTCGTATGTTGCGCGTCGAGTTGAATGTATTGCAAGCCGAGAATGCGGTCGAGCAAATTGACCGGCGGCAAGAACAAGCCGACGAGTATCAATGCTGTCGCCATGAAAATGCTGACCAGCGCGGTAATCCAACAACCGAGATTATTCGCCCCGCCGCGTCCTTCAAGCGGCGGACGGATGAATTCCCCGGTCGTTAAATCCTCGTCTTGTTCAAAAAAATCTACCATTCAACGCCTCATGACGAAAACGTCAACAATGTTGCTTGTCAGGATGCTTGTACACATTCTCTGTGTTCTCTACATACAGACGCGGGGTCAGGCCAATTACCCATACCCCGCGTCGATGGTGTCTGAAAGGTTGTGCTCAGCTTGCCAATGCGTCACAAGCCGGGCACGACCCATCCGGTCGAATCAAGGCATAACCGGCCATCGGGTCGGCGCCATAATTGGTGAAATTCATATTCCACAAAATCGTCAAGCGGACGTTGCTGCGCGATGTAATCGACACCGCTTGGTCAATCCACGAGGCCTGTTGCGCCAACGTGACATTCTGCGCCCATGCGAAAGCAGGCGGCAGCGGCCCCAAGCCCTCCGGCGTCAAATAACCGAGTTCGGTGAAGCACAACGGTCTGCGGCCACCGAAGGCGCTGTTATATGTGCTAATCATCGTCGGCAAATAGCGGGTGTAATGTGTGCTGTTACCGCGCGGGTCACCACTGCGGGCAGTCGGTGGGACGATGCCTTCGTTATAATGAATGCCGACACAATCGATGAAATTCGCGGCGCCGGCTGCGGCCATACCCGCGATGAAGGCGTTGTCGTCACAACCGTTCGGGCTGCACCCGCCGAAGAAACCTGTCGGCGCGGGCGCTCCACTGATAATCAACGTATTCGGATTGGCAGCGCGAATAGCGCTAGACGACACGCGCAGCAGTTCGGTGAAGCGTGCCGGGTCGATGCTGCCCGCCGGCCATTCGCGGTCGATGTTCGGTTCGTTCCACACCTCAATCGCGTCCGCACCTAATGCCGCGACACCGCCGACAAAATTCGCATACCGGTCGAAATAACCGGGCGCATTGACCTGCCCCGGCAGGCCGACTACAGCCACCAACACGCGGAATCCATTGGCATGAGCGCCGTTAATCATCCCGGCGACGGCGGACGGGTCTTGCCCATCTTGATAACGGAATTGCTGCTTGACCCACGTCATCCCGGCCTGACGCATCCGGTTGATCGCGCCCGAGTCAAGCCCGGCGATGTGTGCCCCATAACTGAAGCCACGCACCGGCGATGTGTTCACAAGTGGCGCGACCGGCGCGTTAGCGACAGCACCCGGATTCGCGCCCGGCTGCGCCGCCGACTGCGGCACACTCGCGCCCCCTTCGACCGGCGGCAGCGCTGCTATCGCACCGGGGCTGATCGACAAAAATTGTGCAAAAATATACCCGACCGTGCCGTCCGGCAATGTGCCGCGCACCCACGACCCATCAAGATTGCGACCGTTCGGCTGCAACGGCGTATTCGGATTGACAGTCGTCAGAATGGCGAAATTCGTGCCCGCGCCGCCGCGAACATTCACGCGATTCGTCGTCACGACCGGGCCATCTTGCGCCGGTTGTTCGACGGGTTCAGCAGCCGGCTCTTCGGGCAGCGGGGGAGGGGGGACGGCAGCATTCGGCGCAGGGGGGGATAATGTGAACGGCGCATCAACCCAAATGCCGGGCAATGTGGCGATTTGGTCGCGCGGCGCGGTGAGGAAGTTCGTCAATACCCAGCCGACTGAACCGTCCGGCACGATACCCCGCGCCCACGCCCCACCAAAGGCTTGCCCATCGAGCAATATCGGCGTGCCCGCCTCCACCACAGTGATGACTCGCCACTCCGTGCCCCCACCGGCACGCAAGTTGATGCGTGCGGTGGTTTCGGTCAACAGGCCACCTTGCGCTGAGGCGCTCGTAAAAGCAAGCACAAATAAGAGCAGCGTCCCTATCAGCACAATTAGATTTTTTCGCTTCATGCTTTCCACCCCTTATTGCTCGGATTTCCTCGCATCATTGTTGGCGCGACGTAAAAAATTGTCACGATATTACAACGATTTAAGGCGCAGATTCTATCAAAGCATGGCTCAATCTGCAATTGCTCCACCATTAAGGGCAGATGAGCGTCGGGCAATCGGTGGTTTGGGGGGGGCATCGGTTCAATATTTGAAAATAATCGCTCATGTTGTACAGTCGTGTTGGTATCTCTCACGCCAACATGCTGAGTCGTTACGATAAATGTACGATCATCTGATTGCTTATCTGAACAATCTCTACGCTGTTGACGGCCACACGTTGTTCACACGCAACGGAGTCGCTTACCCGGTTGTCGTCTTTCCGCCGGATGAGGCGCAGACCGATGATGTCAACAGTGTGCTCGGTCATGTGATGGCGGACACATTCATCCCGCGAGAAACATTCGCCATCTACGATGAAGAGTATCTCGACACAATGCGCCGTGCCGGTCGTCGCTTGACGAATGGCATCACGTATGTGTACACGCACATCGACAGCGCACCGCTCAAAATTCACGCGCAAGTCGGGCGCTACTTCGACATGATCATGACGAGCGATGTTCTCTCGCATGAATTGAAGACGCTGTTCGCAAACGGCGCAGCGCACAACGCGGTCGTCGTGCCGCGCCGGTCACGACTCCATCGCGTGGTTACGCCGGTCGAAGCGATGCACACCGGTCATGGACGGAGTTCGGCTATCGGCGGCATTGTGCTGACGGTCTTCAATCATGATGGGCAATACAAAGCGATACTCGCCCGCCGGTCAACGAGTGCCGGTATCGATGCCGGGTTGTATCACGTTCAACCGGCGTTCATGTTTCAACCTGTCGGCGACAATCCGCACGATGCCGCGCATTGGAATCTCGTGCAACACATCTACCGCGAGTATCTCGAAGAATTGTTCGGTATGTCCGAAGCTGACGGCGCGGGCGATTTCTCATCGCATCCGATGCTGCGCGATTTGCAGGCAATGCGCGACGATGGACGCGCGTCGCTGCACCTGACGGGCATCGCGCTCAATTTGTTGTCGCTGCGCCCCGACATTTGCACATTGTTGTTGATACGCGACCCCGAATGGTATACGCGAGTCTCCGGCGGAGAGTATGGTCTTTTCGGGCGGGCGATGCGGCGCGATGTTTGGGAGACGGATGGGGAGACGGTCACTTTCGCGCCGATAGACAGCGATGCGGCGTTGTTAGGAGCGCTGCCCGGCGAACCGCATCGCATCTTCACACCGCCGGGCGCCGCGGCGATGTGGCTCGGCGTTGACCGCGCCCGAACATTGCTGACGTAGAATGGGCTGCAACCCGCTACCGCAATCTGCATAATCGTTGTACATTGATTATTATGAGAAGAAAAGACAAACGATTCAACACAGAGGCGCGGGGACGCAGAGTAAATTCATTGTTTTTCTGTAACTACTCAGGTGGTATGTTGGCGAGAAGAAAAGCAAAAAGATTCAACGCAAAGACGCAGGGAACGCAGAACGGATTGATTGCGAGCGCGTGTTTGACCGGGTTTAGCAAGCTAAACCCCAACGAAAAGCACCTCGTTGGGGCAGAGCGTGTTGGGGCAGAGCGTGTTGGGGCAGAGCGTGTTGGGGCAGAGCGTGCTCTGCCCACTTCGTTATCGCACCGCTTTTCTTTGCGATCTTTGTCATTTTGCGGTTCAATATCCTTTATCCTGCTCGATTCATTTTGTATGCTGAATAATGACCATAAGGAAAAGATTTTATGCAAGAAAAACTTGACGAACTCAAACATCGTTTACGCGAAGTCTATGATTTGCACGGCGCAGCCGCCGTCCTCAATTGGGATCAGTCGACATATATGCCGAAACGCAGCGCGCCGATTCGGGCGCGGCGTTTGGCCTATCTGCAAACGCTCGCGCAAGAAAAATTCACCGACCCGGCTATCGGCAAATTGCTCGACGACCTGCAAGCGTATGGCGAAAGCCTGCCTTATGAGTCCGACGACGCGAGTTTGATTCGAGTCACACGGCGCGAATATGAAAAGCAAATCAAAGTGCCGACGACATTCACCGCCGAGTTCGGCGAACACGCGGCCAACAGCTTCTCGATATGGGCGGCTGCCCGTCCTGAAAATGACTTCGCGACGGTGCAACCGCTTCTCGAAAAGACGCTCGACTACAGCCGACAATATTCTGAATTCTTTCCCGGTTATGACCACATCGCCGACCCGCACATCGACAGAGGTAATCACGGCATCACAACCGCGTTGGTGCGCGAATTGTTCGGCGCACTGCGCGACGAACTCATCAAATTGCTGAATGCCATCAAAACGCAGGAACAGGTCGAGGACTCATTTTTGTATCGCCACTTCCCGAAAGCACAGCAGTACGCCTTCGCCCGCGAAGTCGCGCAGCAATTCGGTTATGACTTTGAGCGCGGTCGCCTCGACGAAACGCATCACCCGTTCGAGACGCGCCTCAATTGGGGCGATGTGCGCATCACGACGCGCGGCGACGACCATCATCTCGGCGATGGTGTCTTCGCGACGATGCACGAAACCGGGCACGGTCTCTACGAACAAGGCACGCATCCCGACCTCGACTCGTCGCCGTTGCAAAGCGGCACATCATCGGCAGTGCATGAGAGTCAATCGCGCTTGTGGGAGAATCGCATCGGGCGCAGTCGCGGCTTTTGGGAACATTATTACCCGGTGTTGAAGGATTACTTCCCCGGTGTGCTCGACGATGTTTCGGTCGATGCGTTTTATCGTGCCATCAACAAAGTTGAACCCTCGCTCATCCGCGTCAAAGCCGACGAAGTGACGTATAATCTGCATATCATGATTCGCTCGGAGTTGTCGATTGAATTGCTCGAAGGCGACCTGTCCATCAAAGAATTGCCGGATGCGTGGAATGCGCGTTACGAGCGTTATCTCGGCGTCACGCCGCCGGATTATAGCGATGGTGTGATGCAAGATGTGCATTGGTACGCGATGCTCATCGGCGGCACATTTGAAGGATACACACTCGGCAATATTCTCGGCGCACAGTATTATGAAGCTGTACTCGCAGCACATCCTGAAATCACAGACGAAATCACACGGGGACAGTTCGGCACACTACACAATTGGCTGAAGACGAATATCTATCAACACGGCAGCAAATTCGATACGGCAGAACTCACCGAACGGCTGACCGGCGGGGGCATTTCGATTGAGCCGCTCGTCCGCTATTTGCACACAAAGTTTGGCGACATCTATCAGCTGTGAATGCTTTCTAACCTCACCCCCGGCCCCTCTCCGCACGCGGAGAGGGGAGAAAAAGGCGAAATGGTCGCCATGCAAGTCCCCTCTCCGCACGCGGAGGGATGGAGAAAAAGGCGAAATGGTCGCCATGCAAGTCTCCTCCCCGCACGCGGAGGGATGGAGAAAAAGGCGAAATGGTCGCCATACAAGTCTCCTCCCCGTACATGGGGAGGGGATTTAGGGGTGTAAATTCCTCAAATTCATGCTGAGTGCGTAAGGTCAGTAATTAATTCTAAATACCCATCATAGGGCAAGGAGGCGAAACTTTTTATGAGTCAATCTTCAGAGAACAATGGTGGCAGTCGGTATCTGCTGCCGCTCGCAATCCTCATTGCAATCATTGCTGTGGTTGTCATTTTGGGGCCGTCATTCACGAGTGATGATGCCGCAGAAGGTGACACTTCAACACAAGTTGAGGCCGAAGCCGGGGAAGCGGAAGCAGGCGAAGTCGAAGCTGAAGGGGGAGAGACCGAAGCAGGCGAAGTCGAAGCCGAAAGTAGTGAAGGCGAAACCGCCATCGCTGAATCGTCTGAGGTCATCGAAACACGTGTGGGCGCTCTCACTATGTTTCAGTACACACTCGGCAACGGGCTTGAAGTCATTCTCGTCGAAGATCATTCTGCGCCAACCGTCGCGGTTGATGTGTGGTATGATGTCGGCGGCGCGAAAGACCCCGAAGGTCGTGGCGGCTTCGCGCATCTTTTCGAGCACATGATGTTTCAGGGGTCGGCTCATCTCGACAAACTCGAACATGGCGAACTCGTCGAGCAGGCCGGGGGACGGCTGAATGCTTACACGGCACAGGAAATCACAGCGTATTGGGATGCGCTGCCCTCGCATCAACTGCCGCTTGGTCTGTGGTTAGAAGCCGAGCGCCTGTCTTCGCTGGCCGTCACGACTGAGAATCTGAATAATCAGCGTGCCGTCGTCATTCAAGAATTCCAACAACGAGTGGGCGACTCGCCGTATGGCGAAGCAGTGCTCAACTTGAACACGCAAGCCTATAGTTACGAGCCGTTCCATCGCCCGGTCATCGGCACGATACCAGAACTCAACGAAGCCAATGTGCAAGAAATTCGCGATTTCCATTCGACATATTATGTGCCCAATAACGCGACACTCGTCGTCGCTGGGGACTTCGACCCGGTGGAAACGCAAGCCATGATTGAAGAATTTTTCGGCCCGATTCCAATGCAGGAAGAACCGCCACAATTGCCTGAGTATGTGCCGCAACCGCGCACCGAAGCCGAATTCGTCACGATTGAAGACCCGCTTGCCAATGTGCCGGCTATCCTCATCGGTTACGAAGTGCCGCCGCGCAATCACCCGGATTATCTGGCGCTGCAATTGGTATCCGGCATTTTGAGTTCCGGCGCGTCGAGCCGCATGGCGCAATCGATGATTGACACCGGCTTAGCGACCGTTGCCAATACCGGCTTGCAAGGCAATCGCGGGCCGAGCTTGTTCACAACGGTGTTGGTTGCAAATCCCGGTATCGAACTCAGCCAACTCGAAGAAATTTACAATGCCGAGTTGATGCGTATCGTCGAAGAGGGTGTGCCACAAGAAGAACTCGACAAAATCATCAATCGTATTCGCAGTGGGCAGTTGCTGTCGCTCGAAACCGCCTTCGGTTTGGCCGAAAGTGTTCAAGCTGCGAATTTCTATCTCGACGACCCGACGGCCATCTTCACCGAAATCGACAATTATGCACAAGTCACGCCGGAAGATGTGCAGCGTGTCGTCGCTGAGTATCTCGCGCCGGAACGTCGCTACGTCATCAATGTGCAGCCGAATCCGGAAATCGAACCGATTGTCGCGCCGGAACCTGCCGAACATGAACCGATTGAGGGCGAAGAAGAAATCACCGGCGCATTCGTCCTCGAACAGAGCGAACCGCCGCCACCGCTTGAGGTCACAGCATTTAATTTGCCCGACCTTGTTGAAGGCGAGCTGAGCAACGGCTTGGATGTCATCGTCGTCAACCGCCCCGAGTTGCCGATTATCTCGCTCGATTTCATCATGCCGGGCGGCGGCAAATTGGTGCAAAGCAACAAAGCCGGTCTTGAAGGCTTGACGGCATCGTTGTTGACACGCGGCACCGAGACACGCTCGGCACAAGACATCGCTCAAACGATTGAGCAGGTCGGCGGCGCCGTCGGCGCTAGCGCGAGTAATGATGCGCTGCAAGCTGGCGCCTTCGCCCTCATCGAAGACGCGCCACTCGCATTTGAATTGCTCGGCGACATCGTGATGAATCCGACGTTCCCAGAAGATGAGCTTGAGAATGCCCGCGCCCGGTCATTGCAAGGGCTGCAATTTGCCTTGGCGGATCCCGGTTCGCTGGCGAATCGCGCCTTCACACGGACGCTGTACGGCAATCATCCGTATGGCAATGTGACGACAGAGCGTTCGCTCAACAGCATCACACGACGAGACATACAACAATTCTATGCACAACATGTCAATCCTGAGACAGCGTTTTTGATTATCGCCGGTGACATCACCACCGATGAGGCGATGGCGCTCGCTGAAGAAACATTCGGCAGTCTCGAAGCCCCGCGAAGCGGTTCGCCACGTCGCATCCCCGACCCGCGCCCACCGAATCGCACGGAAATTGTGCTCGTTGACCGACCCGGCAGCCAACAAACGAATTTCATCATCGGCAATTTGGCGGCGCCAGGCAACGACCCGAATCTCTACAACTTGCGCGTCATGAATGAATTGCTCGGCGGTGGCTTCTCATCACGATTGTTCGGCAACATCCGCGAAGACAAAGGCTATGCTTACAGCATCGGTTCGGGGCTTTCGTTGGGCGTCGAAGAAGGCACATTCATCATTCGCACGTCTGTCCGCAACGAAAATGCCGCCGATGCCTTGCGAGAAATCTTGCTTGAGGTCGAAAATCTACAGATGACCGAAGTGCCGGAAGACGAACTACAACGGACGAAAGACGGTCTTGTCGGCAGCTTCGCTCTCGGTCTTGAGACGTATCAGGATTTCGTCAATGATGTGCAATTCATGCGGATGAATGGCCTACCGCTCGATTTCCTCGAGTCTTTCCCCAGCAATATCGCTGCGGTGGACGCTGCCGGTGTCCAGATGGTCGCGCAAGAATACATCAAGCCCGACCAATTCGTGATTGTGGCGGTCGGCGATGCGAGTATCATCAGAGACAGCCTGAGCGAGCTTTATCGTGTGCGGGTGGTAGACCCGGCGTAGCCTTACCCATATCATCATTAATAGGGGCGACGCGCTGTTGTCGCCCCTATGCGCCCAACAATTTATTTCATCGTAGGAATGGCTCATGAATATTGATTTCAAACCACGACAAGAAAAAATTCGTCAAATCAGTGGAGTCGATGCCGTCGCCATCGTGCCCGGCACGAATATGGTCTACTTCACCGGCTTGCACTTTCATCTCTCGGAGCGCCCCATCGTCGCTATCTTCTTGCCGGATGGCGCTCTGCATATCATCACGCCGGAACTCGAAGTGCCGAAGCTCGACGCCCGGCCCGACTTGAACGCGGGCGTCTTTATGTGGAACGATGTTGAGGGTTTCGAGGGCGCATTTGCACAAGCCATCGCTGACTTGAATCTCACGGGCAAAACACTCGGTGTCGATGGCATGACGATGCGCGTCTTCGAGTCGCAGACCTTTGAACGCGCTGATGCGTCGTTGACCATCAGCGATGTGTCGCTCGAATTGATTCGGATTCGCTCGCGCAAAATGCCGGACGAAGTCGCCGCGATGCAAGAAGCCGTGCGCATCAGCGAGATGGTGCTCGGTCGCATGTTGGAATGGGTCGAACCGGGCATGACGGAAAAACAAATCTCGCGCCGGCTCGCCGAAGAACTCATCAGCAATGGGACGGACGGCTTGTCATTCGAGCCGCTTGTGCAAACCGGGCCGAACAGCGCCCTGCCGCATGGGATGCCTGGCGACCGTGCGTTGCAAGAAAATGATTTCTTGCTCATCGACTTCGGCGGCACGGTCAACGGCTACCCGGCGGACATCACACGGACATTTTGTCTCGGCACACCGACGGACGAAATGCAGAAGATTTACGACACGGTGTTACGCGCCAACGAAGCGGCCAAAGCCGTCGCCGGGCCGGGTGTGCCGATGGGCGCTGTCGATAAGGCGGCGCGCGATGTCATCACCGAAGCCGGATACGGTGAATACTTCATCCATCGCACCGGGCACGGTCTCGGACTCGATGTGCATGAACCGATTCCGCAAATTGCCGCCGGTGTGACCGACACCCTCGAACCGGGCATGGCCTTCACGATTGAGCCGGGCATCTATGTGCCGGGACTCGGCGGCGTGCGCATTGAGGACAACGTCGTCGTCACCGAAGACGGCATCCATGTGCTGACGAGCTTCCCACGCATGTTGCAAGCGGAATGATAAACGAATACGCCCGGCCAACCGATAGCTGACCGGGCGCACATCAACGACGCCATCTTGGTAGACGATGATGTTGTTGGCGGCTTCATCATTGCCGGACGGCGAGTCGCGCATTATGATATTGAGACGTTGTTTCAATCATGCGTGTGCGCCCGATGGACATCATTCAAGAGCTTTTCCTCGACCCGTTACGATTACAACTGATGCAGCGTGCAATGATGGCCGTCATCATCATTGGCATCGTCAGTGGTGTGATGGGCGCCTACGTCGTCACACGCGGTATGGCCTTTCTCGGCGATGCGTTGGCGCATACGATTTTGCCCGGTGTCGCGGTTGCCTTCATTCGTTCGGGGAGCAGTCGCGGCCCGTTGCTCGTCGGCGGTTTGATTGCGGGCGTCTTGTCAGCATTGGCGATTGGTCTGCTGACGCGCGGACGCCGCATCACCGAAGACACGGCGATTGGCATCATCTTCGCTGGGATG